>JAFANO010000315.1 GCA_019232645.1 Planctomycetaceae bacterium
GACGAATTGCCCGAGGACTGGAATCCCACGACGGACACCCGGCGGACGGTCTGGGAGGTGACGCAGCACCTGATCCGCGCCCTGGAGAAACAGGGCGAGGAGGGAGCCGCCGCGCTGCTGCGCCTGGCGGGCGAGCAGGGCGAAGCCGCCCGCGACCTGGCCTACCGGCTCTACACCACCTGCGAGCGGAAGAAGTGGGCGCAGGAGGCGCTGGCGTACAACAGTCTCGTCATCGCCTGGCCGCAGATCGCTCGCCTGGCCATGAGCACCGCCCCGGCCCCGGAACGGCAGGGCGGGCTGTTCGAGTGAGAGGGTGAAGTGTCCGCGGGCCGTTGAATCGTGAGGGAGGTGCATCGATGCCGGATTCCTCGCCGAACCGAGAGCTAGCCAGTAACCTGGCCCCCGGTGCGATTCGCCCGGAGTTCGCCGACGAGGTCGCCGAGGCCGAACACCCGGTCGTGTTCCGGGATGTCACCTGGGATGACTATGATGCGATGCTCCGCATCCGGGGTTGTCGCCGGTTCAAGATCACCTACGACCAGGGGCTGATGGAGGTCCTGTTCCCGGCGCGCCGCGAGGTCTTCTCGGCGATCTCGTGGAACGACTACGAGGCGATGCTCCGCATCGTGGGTGATCGGCCGATCCGGGTGACCTACGACCGGGGAGATCTGGAGATCCTGATGCCATCGCAGAGGCACGAGCAGTATTCCCGCCTGCTTAGCAAGCTGGTCGAGGAGGTGGCGCAGGAACTCGGCCTCGACTATCTGGCGCTCGGGATGACCACCTGGCGACGGCACGACATGGAGCGGGGCCTCGAACCGGACCAATCCTATTACATCCGGCACGAGGCCATCGTCCGGCAGAAGGACGCGATCGACCTGGCCGTCGACCCGCCCCCCGACTTTGCCATCGAGGTCGATATCACGCGCAGCTCCCTCGATCGCCTCGGCATTTATGCGCAACTCGGCATCCCCGAGGTCTGGCGCTTCGACGGTTCCCGCCTGACGATTTACCGTCTTTCGGAGCATGCGACCTATACGCCGGGCGACGCGAGTACGTGCCTCCCTAACCTGACGGCGGACGCGGTCGTCAGGCTGGTGGAACTAGGGCGGACGCTCCCGACCAGCCAGTGGGTCCGCGCGCTCCGGGAGTTCGTCGCCGATCACCTGGCACCGCGACCTCGACCGGAGGGCCCCGATGGCGCAGAGCAACCTTGAGCGGGTCGGCAAGGCGCTCGACCTGCTGAACCGCGGCCTCCAGCCCTACGTCGAACGCGAGATGAAGGCCGTCTGCGGCGCCCGCTGGCTCGACGCCGCCCGCGAGAGCCTCCGCGAGGATCGCCCCGACTCCGGCGCGTTCCACTGGGACACCCAGGCGATCCTGGCCGTCATGTGGAACCAGTGGAACACCGTCTTCAAGAACAAGCTCGGCCAGGCCGAGCGGAGTCTCGTCGGCGAGCTGCGCGACGTGCGCAACCGCTGGGCGCACCAGAAGCCCTTCACGACCGATGACGCCTACCGCGCCCTGGACAGCATCTGGCGCCTGCTCTCGGCCGTCTCCGCCGAGCAGGCCGCGGAGGTCGATCGCCAGAAGCAGGACCTCCTCCGCGCCCGGTTCGAGGAGCAGGCCCGCCGCGAGACCCGCAAGGCATCGGTGGCCCCGATCGAGGGCCATCCCGCTGGCGGGTTGAAGCCCTGGCGCGAGGTCATGACGCCCCACCCCGACGTGGCCTCTGGGCGCTACCAGCAGGCCGAGTTCGCTGCTGACCTGGCGCAGGTCCACCGGGGCGAGGGGGCGGATGAGTACCGCAATCCGACCGAGTTCTATCGCCGCACGTTCCTGACCGAGGGCTTGCGGCACCTGCTCACCGGGGCCCTGGAGCGGCTCGGAGGCAAGGGGGGTGACCCGGTCGTCGAGTTGCAGACGAACTTCGGCGGCGGCAAGACCCACTCGATGCTGGGGCTGTACCACCTCTTCTCCGGGGCCAAGGCGGGTGAACTGCCGGGGATCGAGCCGGTCTTGCAGGGGGCGGGAGTGTCGCTCCCCCCGAAGACCCGGCGTGCCGTGCTGGTGGGCACCGCGATCTCGCCCGGCCAGGAGCACAGGAAGCCCGACGGCACGGTCGTCCGCACCCTCTGGGGCGAGCTGGCCTGGCAACTGCTGGGCAAGGAAGGTTACGCCCTGGTCGCCGAGGCCGATCAGCGCGGGGTCAACCCCGGCAACGCCCTCATCGCCCTGTTCAGGCAAGCCGCGCCCTGCCTGGTGCTGATCGACGAATGGGTAGCCTTCGTCCGCCAACTCTACGGCGTGAGCGGCCTCCCCGCCGGGTCGTTCGACGCCAACCTGACGTTCGCCCAGGCCCTCACCGAGTCGGCTCGGGCCGTGCCCAATACGCTCGTGGTCGCGAGCCTGCCGTCCTCCGACATCGAGATCGGCGGCGAGGGGGGCCGCGAGGCGCTGGCCCGGCTCAAGAACACGTTCAGCCGGATGGAATCGGCCTGGCGACCGGCCAGCTCCGAGGAGGGGTTCGAAATCGTCCGCCGTCGCCTGTTCCAGCCGATCACCGACCCGCTGCTCTACGCCGCCCGCGACGCCGTGGTGCGCGGCTTCTCCGACCTCTACCGCGGCCAACCCCAGGAGTTCCCCTCGTCGTGCCGCGAGGCCGAATACGAGCGGCGGCTCCAGGCCGCGTACCCGATCCATCCCGAGCTGTTCGACCGCCTGTACAACGACTGGTCGAGCCTCGACAAGTTCCAGCGCACCCGAGGCGTGCTGCGCCTGATGGCCGCGGTGATCCACGCCCTCTGGATGCGGCACGACGCCAGCCTGATGATCCTCCCCGCCAGCGTGCCGATCGACGAGCCGCCGGTCCAGTTCGAGCTGACGCGGTACATGGAGGACCCGTGGGTGCCGGTCATCGAGAAGGACGTGGACGGGCCGACCTCGCTCCCCCTCCGCCTCGATCAGGAGAACCCCAACCTCGGCCGCTACTCCGCCTGCCGCCGCGTGGCGCGGACGCTCTACCTCGGCTCGGCCCCGACGCTCCACACGGCCAACAAGGGGCTCGAAGATCGCAACATCCGCCTCGGCTGCGTCCAGCCGGGCGAGACCGTCGCGACGTTCGGCGACGCCCTGCGCCGGCTGACCGACGGGGCGACCCACCTGTACGTCGATGGCAAGCGTTACTGGTTCTCGACCCAACCGAGTGTCACCCGCCTGGCTCAGGGCCGCGCCGGTCAGCTCGAGGCGGATGCCGTCCTCGAAGAGATCCGCCTGCGCCTCAAGAAGGAGCAGAACAGCCGGGGCGACTTCGAGCGGGTCCACGCCTGTCCCCCGTCCAGTGGCGACGTTCCCGACGTTCGCGAGGCCCGCCTGGTCATCCTCGACCCCGAGACGGTCCACGTCGCCAAGGACCAGGCCAGCGCCGCCAGGAAGAAGGCCGAGGAGATCCTCGAAAAGCGTGGGACCAGCCCCCGCCTGTATCGCAACGCGCTGGTCTTCCTCGCCCCCGACCGCACCCGCATGGCCGAACTCGACCAGGCCGTCCGCCAGTACCTCGCATGGAAGTCGATCGAGGACGAGCAGGACACCCTGAACCTCGACGCCTTCCAGCGCAACCAGGCGAAGACCAAGCGGGGAAGCTCCGACGAGACGATCCGCCAGCGCATCCCCGAGACCTACCAGTGGCTCTTGGTGCCGGTCCAGCCCGACCCCAAGGCTCCCGTCGCGTGGGAAGAGACCCGCCTCCAGGGGCCGGACGCCTTGGCCGTCCGCGCCTCGAAGCGCCTGCGGACCGACGAGCTGCTGATCGTCAAGTTCGCCGCCACCCGCCTGCGCATGGAGCTGGACAAGATCCCCCTGTGGCGCGGCGACCACGTCGGCCTGAGGCAATTGGCGGAGGACTTCGCCCAGTACCTCTACCTGCCCCGCCTGAAGGACACCGACGTGCTCCTCGGGGCCGTCCGCGAGGGCCTGGCCCTCCTCACCTGGGAGGGCGAGACGTTTGCCCTCGCCGAAGGGTATGAGGCCAGCCGAGGCAAATACCAGGCGCTGCGGGCCGGGCAGCATGTGTCGGTCTCGGCCGACGGGTCGGATTTGCTGGTCAGGCCCGACGTCGCGCGACAGCATCTCGACGCGGAGCGTCAAAAGGGATCCACGGTTGACACGAACGGCCGAGGGACCGGGGGAGTCGACGTTGGGGGCGGAGGGACCGGCGGCGCCGGGACGAGGTCATCGCTCATGGAGACGGGCCGCACCGAGGCCGTGGTGAAGACCCAGCCCAGGCGGTTCCACGGCGCAGTCACTCTCGATGCCCTCCGCATCAGCCGCGATGCCAGCCAGATCACTCAGGAGATCGTCCAGCACCTCACCGGCCTGGTCGGGTCACGGGTCGAGGTGACGCTGGAGATCCAGGCCGAGATCCCCGACGGTGTCCCCGACCACATCGTCCGCACCGTCGCCGAGAATTGCCGGACCCTGCGGTTCACCACGCACGGGTTCGAGGAGGAGTGAACACGCCGCGGGCAACGGTGTCTCGACCTCCTCGGAACCAAGTATTGGATCACGGAGCTCGTACCAAGGCGTGCAAGATGGGGTTCGTAATGCGCTTACCGTCTGTTCTAGTTCCTCCAGATCCCGCGCACGCCGGTTATAGCCCGTCTCCAAGATTTTTTTACGGAGGGCCTGAGTCGCTTGTGTTTACTCTCACCGCTGGAACGGGCGAGCGCCACTCTGCGTCGCCCCCACCTCTCCACATCAACCGATGCCTCTCGGCAGGAAGCCGGTGGGTTCGTAAGTCGGCTGAAAGCCCGATCGTGGATTATATATTCATGAAATTAATATGAATACTTTATAAATCCACGGCCTCTGGTCGTGTGACCCGATGAGCTTCGAGCGATCCGGCGTGCAATCCCTTGGAGACGTCATAGGATCTCTCTTCTGGGAAGGTCCCGCGGGGCAGGAAGGAGGAGCCTCCGCACGAATGGCAAAGCCTGTCCCATGTGCGGTGGGCGTGCAAGGACCACATCGTGATTAGACCGAAATACCGCCGGAAAGTCTCCTCCGGAAGGCTGCGCCGGCAGATCGGAACGATCCTGCGGGATCGGTGCCGACCGCGAGGAGTTGAGCTGGTGCAAGGGCATGCGATGCCCGACCACGTCCACCTGTGCATTTCTGCCGGACGCCTTTTGATCGAGGATGCCCGTCGGGTCAACGAGCCTGTTCTCTGAAATAATCCTCAAGCGGCCAGGTCCTCCCGCCGATGAAACCAATTGATAGGAGTCGCCCCGACGCGGAGGCGCGGGAGGGCCTGCCCAGGAGGTGGCAATGGCGGAACGGATCGTCGTGGTCGGGCATGCGGCGGTGACCTGCCTGGGGCGTGACATGGACGCGACCTGGCGCGGGCTCGTC
>JAFANO010000131.1 GCA_019232645.1 Planctomycetaceae bacterium
GCACATCCGGCCGGTCCTGAACGTGAAGACGCCCGAAGGGGTCGAGGACCTGCGCGTCATCGCGCGCGAGGTGGCCGACCTGGTCGCCGAGTTCGGGGGCGCCATGAGCGGCGAGCACGGCGACGGCCTGTCCCGCAGCGTCTGGAACGCCAAGCTGTTCGGCCCCGATGTCTACGCCTGCTTCGAGGCGGTCAAGCGGGCCTTCGACCCCGACGGCCGGATGAACCCCGGCAAGGTCGTCGCCGCCCCCGACCCGGGCGACAACCTTCGGATCGGCCCCGAGTACCGCGCCGTCGAGCCGGAACAGACCGTCCTCGACTTCTCGGATGAGGGGGGCTTCGCGCGGGCGGTCGAGATGTGCTCGGGCGTGGGCGCCTGCCGCAAGACGAGCACCGGCACGATGTGCCCGAGCTACATGGTCACCCGCGACGAAAAGCACACCACCCGGGGCCGCGCCAATGCCCTCCGCCTGGTGATGTCGGGCGCCCTGCCCGCCGACGGCCTGGCCAACGAGACGCTCTTCGAGGCCCTCGACCTCTGCCTCCAGTGCAAGGCGTGCAAGGCCGAGTGCCCCTCCAACGTCGACATGGCCAAGCTCAAGGCCGAGTTCCTCCACCAGTACTACCGGGGCCGGACGGTCCCCCTCGGCGCGATGCTGATGGGCCGGATCCACCGGCTCAACCCGATCGGCGCGGCCTTCGCCCCCGTGGTCAACTGGAAGCTCCGGCAGCCGATCTTCAAATGGCTCCTGGAGAAGATGGCCGGGATCGACCGGCGGCGGACCCTGCCGACGTTCGACGCGGACCACCTGCGCAAGTGGTTCCGCCGGCACCGGCCCGACCCCCGCGCCGGGACGCGAGGGGCGGTGCTGCTGCTGGACGACTGCTTCACGACGTATAACACCCCCGAGGTCGGCCGCGCGGCCGTCCGGGTACTCGAGGCGGCCGGCTACCTCGTCGAGCTGGCCGGCCTGCCCTGCTGCGGCCGGCCGGCGATCTCGAAGGGTCTGCTCACGCTCGGCCGCGACCTGGCCCGCGCGAACGTCCGCGCGCTGGCCGGGCACGCCCGCCGGGGCACCCCGATCGTCGGCTGCGAGCCGAGCTGCCTGCTGACGCTCGTCGACGAGTACCGCGACTTCCAGCTCGGCCCCGACGCCGAGCTGGTCGCCTCCCGAGCGATGCTGGTCGACGCCTTCGTGTCCGACCCGTCGCGGGCCCCCGCGCTCGACCTGAGGCCCTTCGAGGGCCGGGTCCTGCTCCACGGCCACTGCCAGCAGAAGGCGCTGGTGGGCACGTCGGCGACGATCGCGGCGCTGCGACGGGTCCCGGGCCTGGAGGTCAAGGAGCTCGACTCGGGCTGCTGCGGGATGGCCGGCTCGTTCGGCTACGAGCGCCGGCATTATGACGTGAGCGTCGACTTGGCCCACCGCGTGCTCCTGCCCGCCGTCGCCGCCGACCCCCAGGCCCTCCTGGTCGCGCCGGGCTTCTCCTGCCGGAGCCAGGTGCACGGCCTCGCCGGGGTCTCGGCCCTGCACCCGATCGAGCTGCTGGCCGAACAGCTTGCCGGAGCGGAGCCCGCCTCCGACGGCCCGCATCATCCGGTTCGGCCGAGGAGGGAAGGCGTCCCGGGACGGTAACTCTTCGGCATCGGCGCGACCTGCTGCGCGCTTTCCGGGCAGGACGCGAGTAGACGCCGCCTGCGGCCTCGAAATCTCATCATTGACTGCTGATGCCGAGGCCGCATGGGACAGATGCCATCGTGTCTGGGGAATTCCGAGAAAAGCGGCGAACTGCACTGTCCCCGGCATCCTTGCCTGCCTCTATGATGAGATGGCCCCGCGACTCGCCCCCTCGGGATCGCGTCGCGGGGCGAGCGGCGGAGGGTCGTCGTGGTGGACTTGCGGGTGCAGCTCGGACGGCTGGCGTTGAAGAACCCGGTGCTCGTCGCCTCGGGAACGTTCGGGTACGTCCGCGAGATGGCGCCGTTCGTCCGCCTGACCCGGCTGGGGGGGGTGATCCCCAAGACGGTCACCGCCCGGCCGAGGGCGGGCAACGCCACTCCG
>JAFANO010000147.1 GCA_019232645.1 Planctomycetaceae bacterium
GACATCAGCACGTCGGGCACCACCCACTTGTCGTTCACCGTGCCCCGCGACTCGGCCGAACTCGCCGCCGCCGCCGCGCACAAGGTCAAGGCGGGCGACGTCTCGGTCGAGCCGGCAATCGCCAAGCTCTCGGTCCTCGGCGTCGGCATGCGGACCCACACCGGCGTCGCCACCCGGATGTTCGGCGCCCTGGCCAAGCGCGGGATCAACATCGCGCTGATCAACTCCAGCGAGGTCCGGATCAACGTCGCCACCGATATCGGCCGGGGGCGCGAAGGGCTCGCCTGCCTGAGGCGGACCTTCTCCCTGCCCGACGACGAGTGAATGGGGATGGCGGCCGGTCGCGACCGGCCCGATCCGGGCCCGGTCCGGGGTTGATCGGCGTCGCGCCCTGGATCACAATATTCATCCGCTGGACATCCTTGAGTAACGACCCGAAGAGGCGACACGCGTGACACGCGACAAGGTGGTTCTGGCCTACAGCGGCGGGCTCGACACGTCGGTCGCCGTCAAGTGGATCAACGAGACGTACGGGCTCGACGTGATCGCCTACACCTGCGACCTCGGGCAAGGGCAGGACATCCAGGCGCTCCGCGAGAAGGCGCTCCGCACCGGTGCCATCGAGGCGATCGCCGAGGACGCGCGGAACCTGTTCGTGGACTTCTTCGCCTTCCCGTCGCTGATGGCCGGCGCGCTCTACGAGGGGAGATATCCCCTGGCGACCGCGCTGGGCCGCCCCCTGATCGCGCAGTTGATGGTCCGCGCGGCGCGCGACCACGGCGCGGTCGCCGTGGCGCACGGGTGCACGGGCAAGGGGAACGACCAGGTCCGCTTCGACGTCACCTTCCAGACGCTCGCCCCCGAGCTGAAGATCATCGCGCCGGTGCGCGAGTGGAAATGGACCCGGACGCAGGAGCTGGAGTTCGCCGCCAAGCACGGCATCGAGGTCGAGGCGACCAAGAAGTCGATCTTCAGCACCGACCAGAACCTCTGGGGCCGGTCGATCGAGGCGGGAATCCTCGAGGATCCCTGGGTCGAGCCGCCGCCCGAGACCTTCCAGTGGACGATCGACCCCCGCTGTGCCCCCGATGAGCCCGAGGAGGTGGAGATCACCTTCGACCGCGGCCGACCGGTCGGCCTCAACGGCCGCGAGCAAGACGGCGTCGAGCTGATCGAGGAGTTGAACCGGGTCGCCGGCCGGCACGGCGTGGGCCGGATCGACCATATCGAGAACCGGCTCGTCGGCATCAAGTCGCGCGAGATCTACGAGGCCCCCGCCGCCGTCGTGCTCCACGAGGCGCACCGCGAGATCGAGTTCCTGACCCTCTCGAAGGACGCGCTGCGATTCAAGACCCACGTCAGCCAGGCCTACGCCGACCTGATCTATAACGGCCTCTGGTTCAGCGCCCTGCACCAGGACCTGATGGCCTTCGTCGTCTCGAACCAGCAATACGTCTCGGGCATCGCGCGAGTGAAGCTTTACAAGGGGCACGCCATGATCGTCGGTCGCAAGAGCGACCACAGCCTCTACCGCCACGAGCTGGCCACCTACGAGGAAGGCGACCAGTACGACGCCTCCTCCGCGCAGGGCTTCATCAAGATCCACGGCCTGTCGCAGACGACCCAGGCCAAGCACCAGATGCTCAAGGGCGTCGGCCGCTTCCCCCTCGAACTGCCCAGCATCATCCCCCCGCCGTCCGGCACCAAGTAAGCCTGTCATTCCACACGACGCTCGAGGAGGCCCAGACCGTGGTCGTCCTTGTCCTCGATCCCTCCGAGCAGGCAGACGTGATCCGGCGACGCAAGGAGAGCGATTGCGATCGTTTCGATGAGGTCTGGGACGGCGTCTACGTCGTGTCGCCGAACCCCAATCTCGAGCATCAAGGGGTGGGGACAGCACTCGCCACGGTCCTCACGATCGCGATCGAATGGACGGGCTTGGGTCACGTCTTCCAAGGCGTCAATGTGAGCGATCGTGAGGACGACTGGGAGCATAACTACCGCATTCCCGACGTCGCGGTCTATCTCCAGGGTAACCCGGCGAGGGCTTGCGTCACGCACTGGTTCGGCGGTCCCGATCTCGCCTTCGAGATCGTCAGTCCCAACGACCGCTGTCGCGAGAAACTCCCCTTCTACGCGAGCATCCGGACGCGCGCTGATGATCGTCGATCGCGACCCCTGGGCGCTCGAGTTTTACCGGCTCCAGGGCGCGACCCTCGTCCTGATCGGCACGTCGGACCTCGAGCAACCGACCCTCCTGGCCAGTGCGGCCTTGCCGATGAGCTTCCGCCTTCGTCCCGGGGGCAAAACGCCCCCGGATCGAGGTGGACCATGCCGACGGCGTCCAGCGCTGGTTCGTCTAGCGCGCCGACGGGGGCCAGACGCCCTCTCCCGGCCTTCCGATCGCGGGTCAACCGTAGCCTGAACCTCGATGGGAACCGGAACCCTGGCAGGAACCTCGGGCCGAGCTCAAGACATCGTCGGAGCTACCCCCAGCCCCGATCCCGAAAGCCCCCCTCTGTGCGCACCGGGGCACGCGCTGCACGCGCTTTGCCCCGGCCACAACCGCCGGATCGGCGTCGGCTGCCGTTACCGGAGGAGCACCGTCGGATCGTCGACTGGCTGCTGTGGGTGGCGATCCGGCGGCTCTCCGCCGGGGGATTCATACGGATTCCAGGATTTTCGTGCGCTCGATCTGCTGATTTGAAATCGGAAATCTCAAATTTCAGATCCGGACAGAGCGCACAAAAGATCTAGAATGCGTATCAGATCGTCCCGGCCAAGTCATCGTAGCGTCCCCGACACGCCCTGCACTCGTACTTCTGCCGCGCCGGTTGGGCCTCGTCCCGCCCCTGTCTTGTGACACGGCGTGAAGTGAAGTGAGGACACGCCTCCTCGTCGGGCCTACGGCTCCGCTGGAAGGTTTTGACGCATTTGCATCCGTCAATGATATTCTGGATGTCCGGCATCACCCCTGACTGCATGACACCGGGGGCAGGGAAGGACTCTCCGCCCGCCGTGATGGGCGCAAGGACAATCCCCCGAAACGCAGGATGGGCCTTCTCTTAGACCGTTCAGCCGTCACTCAAGTATAATATAACGTATGAGATGCTGATTCCGAACAGTTGAGGTTTTCTTTGTAATCCCCTTTGACCATTCAGTCGACTCTCAGGTACAATAAAGCTCACGACGCTTGTGCGACCCGGCACTGAGGGCGACGACAATGATCGACCCGCTCGGCTCCCCTCTCGTAAGCACCAACCGACGGCATCCCGTGAGGATCTTTGTGGCCGACGACCAGGCTACGGATCGGCTGGTGGTTCTGCATCTGTTGCGTAGCCTCTCCTCCAGCGTCGAAATCGTCGTCAACCGCCGCGAGGCCCTGGAGCACCAGGAATACGACGTCGTGCGGATGGATGTCCTGATGCGCGAGATGGACGACCTAGAGGCAGCTCGATAGCTCCGCCGGAAGCGCCCGGAAAAACAACGGCCGAGCGTCATCGCCCTGAAGCTGAAGGGCGACGCCACGCCGGACGGCTGGGAGACGTGCCGTGCGGCGGAATGGATGACTTCATCGTCAAGCCCCCGAGGACAACCAGCTGGATCCCGGTCTTGGGACGGTATCATGCCCAAACAGATCAGGACGAGACGCCCGGGGCGATGATCGGTGTTGACCACTGGTGACTCCACCCCAGAGCTCGACCTCGATCGCAACCCGAGGATCGAAAGCCCCTCGATCACTCTGACAAAAAAATATTTTATATTTAATGAATATAAATTAGTATTATAAAAGAACTAAAAACTGACGGA
>JAFANO010000425.1 GCA_019232645.1 Planctomycetaceae bacterium
CGGGTGTCGAGGATCGCGTCGGAGGGCACGGCGTGCTCGATCAGCCAGCGCCCGGCCGCCCAGTGCCCCCATCGGCTCGGGTGCGCCGACTTCTGCTGGACCGCGATCCCCACGGCGATGAGGAGCGCGAGGGCCATCGCGCCGACCGCCCTCGCGCGACGCTGCCCCCAACCGAGCGCCACCGCGATCCCCCGGGCGCAGACGAAGGTCCCGGCCCCCGCCCAGGGGATCGAGACCGCCACCAGCGTCAGCATGTGCCGATCCGACAGATAGCCCAGCCTCAGCGTGTGCCGGACCAGCACCAGGCTGAACACTGCCAGGTAGATCGCGATCAACGACCGACCCTCAGCCCGCGCGGTCGCGGGCGACTGCGCGCAGAGCGAGCGGATGAACCGATCCCTCGCGACGCCCCAGGCCGCGAAGAAGGCGAAGACCCCGCAGAGTCCCTCGGCCCACCGCAGGAACAGCCGACGCACGATCGGTCCTGCTGACCGGTACGCCGGCTCCTTCGACTCCTCCTTGGGAGAGAAATCCCAGCGCGGGTCGTCGAGACCCGGCGGGAGCCACTGGCCCACCTTGCGGACCCTGAGGGGCTTCGCCTCCAGCCCCGCCGCCTGGCGCAACGCCAGCTTCTCGGAGACCTGGCCCTTGACCAGAGCGTACATCCCGACGATCGCCAGGAAGGTGATCGCCAGCGTCGAGGCCCGCGCGATCACCGAACGCGGCGGCATCGACCCTCGCCAGCGCGCGGCCAGGGTGAGCACGACCGCCACGGGGACCAGGACGACCTCGGGGCGCGCCAGGTAGCCCAGTCCCGCAGCCAGCCCGCAGCCCAGCCAGACCGACCGCGCGCCCGAGCGGATCGCGACCTCGCCGAGGCGTAACGCCAGCACCGCGCCCAGGAGCGCCAGGCTGTCGCTCAGCGTGTCGTGACCGATCGCGGCCGGCAGGGGCAGCAAGATATAGATCAGCGTGGCGAGCAAGGCGACCCGGTCGTCGAACAGCGCGCGGGTCAGGCCGTGGAGCGGCACGAGCACGGCCAGGGCGGCCAGGATCGAGACCCCTTGCGCGGCGATCCGCCAGGCGTCGGGGCCAGGCCCGACGACCGCGGCGGCCACCGGCTCGGCCAGCGCCACCAGCGCCGGGTAGAGCGGGTGCTGGTCGGACCCCCGGACGACGTCCTCCCACGGCTGCAACTGGAACTGCCGGGCGATCCGGATGAACTTCAGGCCATCCTGCGCGGGCAGGAGGGTCCACGACAGGGCGATCGCGTGCAGGGCCGCCGCGAGGAGGACGATCGCGAGCAGGGAGCGGCGGACGGCCATCGGGGGCGTTCCTCCTTGAACGCGCGGTCCCGCGGCGCGATCCTTTGACCTTCGGCCGCGGGCCGCATGATACGGGCCGCGGCTCAGGCGGTCAATGGCAACCGCGACCGCGACCGCGCCTCATCCCACAGGTCCGCAAGGCTTTGCTCCCACGCGACCCGCGGCCGCCAGGCCGTGTCCGCGGCGATCCGCCGGATGTCGGCGCACGAGTCCCTCGGGCCCGCATTCCGGGACGCGCGCGGGTCGGCCTTCACCTCGACCGCGCGGCCGCTCAGGCGGATCAGGTGATCGAGCCCCTCCCGGACGCATCGCGACCGGCCCGTCCCCACGTGATAGACCGATCCCGCCCGGCCCGATTCGGCCAGGGCGATCAGGGCGCGGGCGACGTCGCGGGCGTCGATGAAGTCGCGCCGGATGTCGAGGTCGCCCACGGTCAAGGGCATCGGATCTCCCTCGGCCAGCCGGGCGGCGAACCGGCCGAACGCCTGGGACGGCGGCTGACCCGGCCCGATCGGGTTGAAGATCCGCGCGGCGATCACCTCCAGCGGCGGCCGCGCCGCCAGCCCGGCGGCGGTCGCCAGGAGCTTGCTCAGGCCGTAGCTCTCCGAAGGCCGGCACGGATGGTCCTCGCCGACCGGCAAGTCGGCCAGCTCGACCGGCCCGAGCTCGGCCGCCGAGCCCGCCAGGACGACCCGGGCGGCACCGCCACGGGCGCGGAGCGCGTCGAGCAGATGGACCGTCGCCAGCGTGTTGACCCGATAGAACTGCTCGGGCGAGGCCGGTGGCGTTTGCCCCGCCAGGTGCAGGACCACCGCCGGGGCCGCCACCCCGATCGCCCGGTGGACGCTCGCGGGGTCGTCCAGGTCCGCCTTCAGGAACGTCTGGAACGTCCCTCGGGGCGGACAGCGTCGGCCCAACGTCACGACCTCGACTCCGGACGTCCGCCATTCGCCGAGGGCCGCCAGGACGTGCCGGCCCAAGAATCCCGTCGCCCCCGTGATGAGCCAGACCGGCATGGTCGTCCCCCTTCCTTGGAGGTTTGCGTTTCAGGCACCCGTCCGCTCGGAGGATCGGCCGCCCAGGGCCGCGGCCACGGCGGCGTGGAGCAGGGGAATCATCAGCTCGTGGTGCCCGGTCAGCGCCACGCCCTCGGCGCCGGGGCGGCGCAGGACGTTGAGCAGGCCCCGATACTTCTGGTCGAAATCGAGGTTGGCGGTCGTCAGCCCGTCGAGCGACCGGCCGAGGTTCCGCGCGACGGCGACGGTCTTGAGGAAGACCTCGGGCAGGACGACCGCGCTCCCGATGTTGAGCCAGACGCCGCCGGCCATCCCCGCGACGACCCCGCAGAGGATCCGGAAGTCGTCGAGGGTCGCCTTGCCCAGGGAGCCGCCGTCGAGCCGGGGGGTCATGTGGACGATGTCGGTCCCCACCGCGACGTGGACGGTCAGGGGGATCGCGCGGCGCCGGGCCGCCACGAGCAGGCTCGATTCCAGCCCGGGGCCGCCGTGCTCGAGGATGACGTCGCCCAGCGCCGCGCCCAGGCCGCATGCTCCCTCGGCCGCCCGCCCGCAGGCCGTCGCGAAGAGGTCGGAGGTCTCGCGCGCGAACCCGAACGTCCCCGCCATCAGCCGGGGACCGACGTCCTCGCTCGTCAGACCGGCGATCGCCAGCTCCAGGTCGTGGATCGCCGCCGACCCGTTCAGCGCCAGGCCATTTAAGATCCCTCGCCCGATCCAATCGACCAGGTACGGCGCACACCCCGTCTTGATGACGTGCCCGCCCAGGGCCGCCACGACGGTGCGGCCCTGGGTATGGGCCCGGACGATCGCGTCGCGGAGGCGCTTGATCTCCCTGGCGGCCAATTGATCGGGGAGGGCGTCGAGCCAGTCCGCGATCGTGGCGTCCGGTCCCACCGGTCGTCCCAGGTCGGCCAGCTTCACCTTGCTCGGCCGCCCTGCGAGCGGCTCGTAGCGCAGGTCGTTCAGGTCGATCGAGGGGGGTTCGTGCTGGCTCACGTGGATCCCTTTAATTCCGGGTCCCGCGCGGGTGCAGTGCAGCGTGGCGCCGACCCTACGGAGGAGGCAAGAGCGGCATCAGCGCCTCGTCCAGGGTCGAGGCGCCCGACAGGACCTCCAGGCCGATCCGGAGGGCGCGCAGCGGCACCTGCCCGAGGGTCGCGGTGCGGAGCTTCACAAAATCCTTCTGCGTGGTCAAGGCCAGATCGGCGCCCAGGCCCCTGGCCCAGGCGGCCAGGTCGGCCACGTCGACGGCGGAGTAGGGATGGTGGTCCGGGAAGGTCCGGAAACCCAGGACCCGGCCGCAGAGTGGTGTCAAGGTGCGCCGGAAGCCCTCGGGGTTGCCGATCCCGCAGAACGCCACGACCGATCGGGTCGCGAGCCCCTCGACCGGTAGCGCCCGGCCCGAATCGTCGACCAGGTCGCGGGGCGCGTGTCGCGCCTCGGCCCACCGGAGCGGCCCGGCGCGGCGCTCGGCCTCGGCCCGGATCGCCGCGCGGTCGGGTCCGGCCACCAGGTCGGCCCGCGACAGCACCACGACCCCGGCGCGGCGCAACGCCCGAACCGGCTCGCGGAGCAGGCCCCTGGGGAACAGGCGACCCAGCCCGAACGGCTCCAGCGCGTCAAGCAGGACAATATCGAGGTCGCGCGCCAGCCGGCGATGCTGGAACCCGTCGTCGAGGACGATCAGTTGCGACTCCGACTCCTCGACGGCCCTCAACGCCCCCCGGACGCGGTCAGGGTCCTCGTAGGGGGGCACGTCGGGCAGGTTCTCCGCGAGCACCCGCCCCTCATCGTTCATCCCCTCGGCCCGGCCGTAGCCTCGGCTCAGGATGGCGACCCGGCCCCCCCGCGCGCGATACCACCGCGCGACCCATTCGACCATCGGAGTCTTGCCGGTCCCCCCGAGCGTCAGGTTGCCCACCGAGACGACCGGGACCGGCGCACGATGGACCTCCCGCCATCCCCGATCGTAGCCTGCATTGCGGACCACGACGGCCAGGCCGTAGCCCGAAGCCGCCGCGGAGAGGCCGAGACGAGCCGCATGGGCCAACGGACCTCGGGCCTCGCCCCGGATCAATCGGAGATAGCTGGCTTCATCCACGCGAGGACCAAAAACTTTGTCTCCCGGCCCCGATCCGACGCGCACTTCGGGTTGCCGATGCCGCCAGTTATAGGTTAACCTTAATGCAAATGTGACAAAGAACCTAACCACAGCCAGGGTGACTCGTCAAGTGACGCTCTGACCGTGGGCCGCGGTGTTGGAGATCGAATTCGAATGATCTGTCCGCCCCTCCCGCCCGCCCCCCTGGTCCAGAACTGGTTCGAGCGCCATCGCGACCCGGGCAGCTTCGTGCTCCACATGATCGGCATCCCGCCCACGATCCTCGGCGTCCTGATGATCCCGATCTACGTCTTCCTGTTCTCGGTCCCCCTGTTCCTGTTCGCGCTGGCCTGCTTCGTCGGCGGCTACCTGATCCAGTTCCTCGGCCACGCGCTGGACCGGACCGAGCCCGGCGAGTTGACCTACCTGAAGCGGAAGCTTGGCTGGTCTTACGTCGAGATCACTCCGGCTCGGAACTCGCAGCATGGCGTCGCGTGAGCGGATCTCCCGCCTCTACCCCCGCCCATCACCTTGTCGGGCCGATTCTCGTCATCGGTCCCGCGAATGGCCGGGGAGGACCTCGGGTATCAGCACGCGGGAAGAGCGCCCCGGTGGGCGTCCCGTTGCGCGCAGCGGGATTCACCTCCGGATCAAGTCCGTGCCTGGTCGGAGAGGATTGACGCAGGTTGACCTAGGACGGGTCGAGCAAAATCCGTAAAATCCCCGTCGTCGCTTTTAAGACGCACTTCGCCTACAACCGATCTTATCGCACAGGTCGATCGGTCGGACTCCCGGATCGGGGCGGATTGTCCCGGCGGCAGGGGTTGTCCGCTCAGGGAACGGCTTGACCTACGGCGGACGGCACGCCCCGGTGCGATCGCGGGGCCCCCGTGAGGTCTCGAGGACCAGCGCGGCTCGGGAGTATGGACGCGACCGGCCGCCGACCGAGGTGTAAGGGGACGAGACCGATGGCCCCCACGACGGGACCATCCCCCGCGACCCGGGATCACTCGTCACATGGCGATCTTAGTCAAGGACGGCCTGGCCATGCGATTGACCCTTATCAGGAGACGGAACGCGTGGGCGGCGGCGGTGGTGGCCTGGGCTGCCTCCGTCGGCTGCCAGCGACTTCCCTACATCGACCAATCGAAGGCCGTGCCCCACGAGAGCTTGGGGAACGTAACGCACGAGGACAAGGAGGTCCAGAAGGCCCAGTTCCTCAGCAGCAAGCTACCAATTCCCCTGCCCAAGGTGGCCAAGCCGCGGACCACCAACGACCCCGAGGCGCAGGAGATCTGGCAGATGACCCTCCAGGACGCCATCCGGATCGGGCTGGATAACTCCGAGGTCGTCCGCATCATCTCGCTCGGCGCCCAGGGCATCCCGGTCAGCGGCTTCGAGCCGACCCCGTTGAACACCGGCGCCACCGCCGGCATCGCCAGCTCGCTGGGCGCCAGCCCGCTCTTCACCGTCTACGACCCCGCGATCCAGGAGACCGCGATCGCCTCGGCGCTGTCGGCCTTCGACACCAACGTCCTCACCAGCCTCCTCTGGGGCCACAGCGTCGCGCCCTTCAACAACGCCATCACGGCGGGGACGTTCATAGGCGCGACGCGGTTCCCGATCGTCTTCAACCAGGACACCGCGACGTTCCAGGCCGGGCTCCAGAAGCACACGGCCACCGGGGCCACGCTCGGCGTCACGCACAACGTCAGCTACCTCTACACCAACAGCCCGACCAACGTCACCCCCTCGGCCTACACGACCAATGTGCAGCTCACGCTGACCCAGCCCTTGCTCGGCAGCTCGCCGCTGGCCACCGGCAATGCGAACTCCCCGGGTGCGCCCGGCCAACCGGTCGGCCTCGAGGCCAACCGGGCGCCGATCGTCATCGCGCGGCTCAACGCCGACGGCGCCGTCTGGCGGTTCAAGGCCAACGTCCTTCAAGCGGTCCGCTCGATCGAGCAGCAATACTGGAGCCTGGCCCAGCAGCACGTCCAGCTCTGGAGTAGCGAGAAGGCCGTCGAGCTGGCCGAGGAGATCCTCCGGCGCGAACAGTCCGAGCTGGAAGTCGGACGAGGCACCGTGGCCGACGTCGCCGAGGCCTCGCAACGCCTCGAACAGTTCAGGCTCGACCTGGTGACCAAGACCTCCGACGTCATCACGACCGAGCGGCAGTTGCGGAACATCCTCGGCCTGCCCCCGGCCGACAACCGCCGGATCGTCCCGGTCACCGAGCCGACCGAGGCCCGGGTCGAACCCGACTGGGATTCCAGCCTGGCCCAGATGCTCACGTTCCAGCCTGACATCGTCGTCCAGACACTGCTCGTCCGCATCCAGGAGCTCACCCTCCTGGTCGCCCGCAACCAGCTCCTCCCCCAGTTGAACCTGAACGCCCTGTACCAGTTCAACGGGCTGGGCCGCGACCTGGACTCCGCCGAGGCGGTCATGACGGGAAAGCACCTGCAGGCGATCGATCCGCTGGTCCAGACCCAGCGAGCCGCCGCCGGCCTGGGCACGGCGCCGGGCACCTACCGCGACTTCCAGTCGTGGCAGATCGGCTTCACCTTCCAGATGCCCCTCGGCATGCGGAACTCGCTGGCCAACGTCCGCTCTCAGCAGTATAACCTGCTGAAGCAGCGTGCCTACTTGCAGCAGATCGTCCACCAGACGATCCACTCGCTGGCGCGGTTCTTCCTGGAAGTTGACGCCAACTACAAGCAGTTCAAGACCGCCTCGCGGCTCCGGGCCGCCGCCGCGCAGCGACTCGAGGCGCAGCGGGCCTTCTACGAGGAAGGCCGGATCACCATCGACCGTTACCTCGACGCCGTCAGCCAGTATGCCAGCGCCGTCGCCCAAGAGGCGCAGTTCAAGACCTCGTACAACATCTCGATCGTGGCGCTGGAGGAGGCCAAGGGGACGCTTCTGGCGTACGACAACATCGCGGTGGCCGAGGGGCCGCTCCCGGCGAAGGCGTACGTCCAGGCGAAAGACCAGCAGGTCGGGCACCGGATCCTGCCGATCCCGCCCAACGGCGACTACCATCCGCGGCCGCTCAATGGCCCCGCGTCGTCCGATCCGGTCCCCCCGATGGCTCCGCCTGGCTCCGAGCCCGATAGCCCCCGTCCCCCGTTTCCGGCCTCTAGCGGCCCGCTCGGCCCCCCGCCGTTCCCGCAGGGCCCGCAGATCCCGGTGCGCGAGCCGAACATCCTCTCCCAGGCCAAACCCGAGGCCGCCGAACCGGGGGTCGTCCCCGTCTCGAACCCCACGAACGTGCCCTTACCCTCGCCCAGGCCGCTCGACCCCAAGGACCGGCCCCCGCTGCCGACCACCGAGCCGATCGAATTGCCCCCCTTGCCCCCGGAGTGAGCGACCGATCGTCGCCGCCAACGTCCTGAACGTGGGGCCGGCCCTCCCGACTGGAGGGCCGGCCCCGCGGCGCTTTCGAACACTCGTCTCCATACCGCCCCGCATCTTCGGTGGGGATGTTTCGTGCCCCTCGGGCGGTTAGGATGGGGAGAGGATGGGGACCAGACGCCGCCTGTCCCCCGCCTCGGCCGATGCGGCGGGTGATCCCATCCGGGACTCGGGGCGTCGAACCCCAAGCCGTCGGAGGGGGAAGATGTCCGACTGGGAGATGAAGATCATCACCGCCGAGGCGCGGCGACTCCTGACGCTCGCCGCCGAGGACGCCGCCCTTCGTGCCGAGCTGCGTGCCCTGGCCGAGGAGGTCCTGGCGGCGACCGGACCTCCGAGAGCCGGTCTCGATGCCGGAAGGGAGCCCTTACCCTCCGGGGATGTCCCGACTTCTCCCTCCGGAGCGGGCTCATCTCCCGGCCCGACGACCCCCGAGGTCGCACGCGCCGATCCGGTCCCGGCGCCCGAGCCGCTCAGGGAGCTGACGCTGGGGAGGTCGCCCCCGGCTCGGAGCGAGATCCGGCCGGCCGCGACAGTCGGCGCGTCGGGATCCTCCGA
>JAFANO010000476.1 GCA_019232645.1 Planctomycetaceae bacterium
CCGTCGTTGGCCCAGCCGCCGAGCCGGGTCGCGTCCTTGAGCTGGTGGCCGCGCGCGCCATCGACGGCAAGGACGCGGGGCAGGTCGGGGAGCGAGGTCTGGTCGCCCCAAAGCTTCTCGAACTGGGCGACGGGGAAGACGTCCTCCTGGCCATGGCCCCATCGGGAGCAAGTCCTTCCGTACGGTATCGGCGGCCCGATACCGCCTTGCCCTGCAACCGGCCGCGGTGATGACCTCCGGGTGATTCGCAGTCGAGCCGCCCCTCATGTATCGAATGACCGCCGCCCGGGAGGACCCGACCGGAACCCGCCCTCAATCACTACGGGCACGTAATGCCCCCTCTCGTAGGTGATTATCCTACACGGCGCCCTACCATGCCAACAACCCTAGCACAATTGGAGGGGGACGAGGCAAATTGGAAAACCCGGCTTGACATCCTAGCGACCCACTTTGGTCGCGCGATGTGCGTCTTCCACCCGCCACCCCGCCGCGCGGGTGGCCGATCTTGGAAACTCCCCGGCCTCGACCGTATGATATTTCGACCGCCCCGGAGGACGGTCCCCGGGAGCAAGAGCCCCCGACGAGTCCGCGAGCCCTGGCGCCCGGGTGTCGGATCGATGACGGGCGAGGCGCGCCCTCTGGTGCGTTGAGGAGAGAGTCTCGTGAAGAGCGTTGCCGTGGTCGGGGCCAGTGGGGCCGTCGGAGACGTGATGATCCGCATGCTCCAGGAGCGGAAATTCCCGGTCGGTGCGATCAAGTTCCTGGCCTCGGAGCGGAGCACGGGCAAGTCGGTCACGTTCGCCGGCGAGTCCTTCTCGATCGAGCCGCTCTCGCCCAGGGCGTTCGAGGGCGTGGACCTCGTGCTCTCGAGCACCCCGGCGTCGGTCTCGAAGCAATACAGCCCGATCGCGGCGCGGGCCGGCGCCGTCGTCGTCGACAACTCGAGCGCCTTCCGGATGGACCCCGACGTCCCCCTTGTTGTGCCCGAGGTCAACCCGCACGACGTTGCCAAGCACAAGGGCATCATCGCCAACCCGAACTGCTCGACGATCCAGATGGTCGTGGCGCTGAAGCCGTTGCACGACGCCTTCCGGGTCCGGCGGGTGGTCGTCAGCACGTATCAGTCGGTCTCGGGGGCCGGCCAGAAGGGATTGTACGAGCTCCAGATGCAAACCCTGGCGTACGTGACCGGCCAGCCGAGCCCCGAGCCGGTCAAGTTCGCGCACCCGATCGCGTTCAACTGCGTCCCCCAGATCGACGAGTTCCTCGCGAATGGCTATACGAAGGAAGAGATGAAGATGGTCAACGAGACTCGCAAGATCATGGGCGACGACGCGATCGACGTCTGCCCGACCTGCGTGCGGGTCCCGGTGCTCTACAGCCACAGCGAGTCGATCCTGGTCGAGACCGAGGGTCCGATCACGCCCGAGGCGGCCCGCGAGGCCTGGTCGCACGCCCCCGGCCTGGTCGTCGTGGACGACCCCCAGGCGTGCCAGTACCCCCTGCCCGCCAGCGCGGCCGACCGCGACGAGGTCTTCGTCGGCCGGATCCGCCAGGACCTGAACCGCCCCAACGCGCTGCTGTTCTGGTGCGTCAGCGACAACCTCCGCAAGGGCGCCGCCACCAACGCCGTCCAGATCGCCGAGGAACTGCTCAAGCTCGACCCGGTCGGGGCGTAGCCGGTGGCGATGAGCTGGGAGGCCGGGATGGGCGGTCCCCGACGACTTGGCCTCGTTCGCGTCCGGCGATCCCGCCGGCAGGCCCGCCGAACGATCGCGTGAGGCGTGGAGAGTGAGTGGCTGTCCTCGTGGGGCTCTCGGGGAGGTGTCGGCGTGGCTTTTCCGCACGTGTCGGAGGCACGCCCTTGGAAGTCGCTGGCGAACCTCGAGTTCGATCACCCCATCCCGTCGAGGTTGTGATCGCCCGGCCCGGCGCCGAGGCGGACCCGGGTCGATGCGCAACATCAAGCTGGTCTTGAGCTACGACGGCACCGACTTCTCCGGCTGGCAGCGCCAGCCCGATCGGCGGACGGTCCAGCAGGTGCTCGAGGAGGCGATCGGCCAATTGACCGGCGTCATGCCGTCGACGAACGCGAGCGGACGGACCGACGCCGGGGTGCATGCGCTGGGGCAGGTCGTCCACTTCTACACCGCCTCGAGGCACCCGCCCGAGGTCTTCGTCAAGGCGCTCAACGCGACGCTGCCCCAGGACCTCCGCGTCCGAGGCGCCTGGGAGATGCCGCAGGCGTTCCACGCCACGCTCGACGCCAAGGCCAAGCTCTATCGCTATGTCATCGACAACGGGCCGATCGCCGACCCCTTCCAGACGCGGTATAGTTACCACGTCTACCGGCCGCTCGACGTCGCCGCGATGGGCCGCGCCGCACGGGCGTTGCGGGGTCGGCACGACTTCCACAGCTTCGAGACGCACTGGCCCAACCGGACCAGCAGCGTCCGGACGATCAGCCACATCGCCGTCAACCGCATGAGCGATTTCGTCTGGGTGGATGTCGAGGCCGACGGATTCCTTTATAACATGGTGCGGTCGATCGCGGGGACGCTCCTGCTGGTCGGCTCGGGGCGTTGGCCCGAGTCGAAGGTCGCCGAGGCCCTCCGCGCCGAGGACCGTCGCGAGGCGGGGCCGACCGCGCCGCCGCAGGGGCTCTTCCTGGTCCGGGTCCGCTACGGCTGAGTCGGAGTCGGGGTGCAAGGGTCATCGGCGGGCCGATCCCCCGGCCTCGGGGGCGAGCAAGTGCATTCGATGCGGATCGTCCATGTGATCACCCGCCTGATCATCGGCGGGGCGCAGGAGAACACGCTGCTGACGGTCGAGGGCCTGCACCACCGCTTCGGCGACGACGTCACGCTGATCAGCGGACCGGCCGAGGGGCCGGAGGGGGACCTCTTCGACCGCGCCGAGCGGCTCGGGCTGAAGGTCGAGGTGATGCCCGAGCTGGTCCGCCGGATCCGGCCGGCGACCGACTTGAGGGCCTATTTCCTCCTGCGCCGGGCGATCCGTCGGCTGAAGCCCGAGGTCGTCCACACGCACAGCTCGAAGGCCGGGATCATTGGCCGGGCGGCGGCCTGGCACGAGCGGGTACCCGCCGTCGTGCACACGATCCACGGGCTGCCGTTCGGGCCGTCCGAGCGGCCGCTGGCCAGCCGAGCGTACGTGGCGCTAGAGCGCTGGGCCGCCCGGCGGTGCCACGCGATCGTCAGCGTCTGCGACGCGATGACCGAGCAGGCGCTGGCGGCCGGGGTTGGCCGTCCCGAGCAGTATCGGACGGTCTTCAGCGGCATGGACGTCGAGGCGTTCCTGAACCCGCGCCGGCCGCGCGACGAGGTCCGCCGCGCGCTGGGCCTGGGCGGCGACGAGGTCGCATTCGGCACCGTCGCCCGGCTCTTCGTCCGCAAGGGGCACGACGACATCCTCGCGGCGGCTCCGGCGGTCCTCGGCGCCAATCCCAAGGTCCGCTTCGTCTTCATCGGCGACGGCATCCTCCGCGACCGTTTGATCGCCGAGGCCGAGCGGCTGGGCCTCCGGCACGCGTTCCGCTTCGTCGGCCTGGTCTCCCCCGATCGGATCCCCGAGCTCCTGGGGGCGATGGACGCCGTCGTGCATCCGAGCCTCCGCGAGGGCCTGGCCCGCGTCCTGCCCCAGGCGCTGCTGGTCGGCCGCCCCGTCATCAGCTACGACATCGACGGGGCGCGCGAGGTCGTCCTGCCCGAGACCGGGATCCTGCTCCGGCCGCGCGACCTGCCGGGCCTCAGCGCCGCGATCCTCCGGCTGGCGGCCGACCCGGCGCTGCGCCAGGCGATGGGCCGGGAGGGCCGGCGTCGGTTCGCGCACCAGTTCCGCCACGAGACGATGACGGAGCAGCTCCGCTCGCTCTATGAGCAATTGCTGGGGGCGCCGATGGCGTTGAGCGCCGTTCCCGTTCGCGGACCAGCGTGAACCGGAGCGTCTGCGTCTGCCCCTTGTTGAGGTTGAACCCCGTCAGGGTCTCCTTGACCTCGGCCTCCAGCCAGGGCCTCCGGTGAAATTCGGCCAGCTCGTGGGGCAGCAGCGGCGTGATCACGGCGCCGTGGAGCCGGAGCTGCTCGTAGAGCTGCTCCCAGACCTTGATCGTCGGCACGGGATGGCCCACCGCGTAGATCACGCTCGGCTCCTGGAACGTGAGCAGGACGGGCTGGGCCCGGAGTGTCCGCGACAGGACCGCGAGCCGCTCGCCGACGATCCGGGGCGTCCGGTAGGGCTCCAGCGACGGCAGGAGCCAGGCGCCCATCACGAGCAGGACCACCGCCCAGGACGCGGCCAGGCCGGTCACCGCCCTCTCGGTCGCCCCGCGATAGATCCGCCCCATCGCGACGATCGTCCCCGCGCCCATGAGGACCGCCAGCACCAGGCTCGGCCAGCGCACGTGTGCCGGCACAACCATCGCGAGGGCGATCAGCGCGACGGAGGCGCCGATGCCGACCCCGCCCAGCAGGCCGAACGCCAGCCGGCCGAGCGGATAACGCCTCAGGTTGACCTCGTCCTTGACCACTTCCAGGACGAGCCAGGCGGCCAGCAGCGCGCAGGCGGGGTAGGCCGGCAGGTAATAGTGAACAAGCTTCGTCCGGACGCACTCCAGGAGGATCAGCGGGCCGACGACCCAGCCCAGCAGGAAGCCGAACGCCGGCCGAGTCCCGCGCCGGGTCCACGCCGCCAGCAGCGCCGCGGGCACGAACGCCGACCAGGGATGGAAGATCCCCAGCGAGGTCAGGAGGTAGTAGCCGGGGAAGGCGCCGTGCTCCTCCATCCCGATGGCCACGCGGTTGATCACCTGATTGCCGAGCGCGAATCGGAAGAACTCGCCGTGCGAGATCAGGCCGACGGCCACGAACCAGGGGGCGGTCAGGAGCAGGAAGAGGAGCGGCCCCCAGCGCCATCGGAGCCGCCGCCAGCACGCGGTCGGCCCGCCCCACCACCAGGAGACCAGCCCCGCGACGGCGATTAGCGCCGGCCCGACCGGTCCCTTGGTCAGGAACGCCAGCGCCATCAGCCCCCAGAATCCCGCCGCGAACCCGGCCGAAGGCCGCCGCGCCAGTTCCCAGAGGCAGAACTGGCTCCCGACCAGCCATAACGTCAGTGTGGCGTCGGTCGTCGCCAGCTTCGACTCGATGACCATGATCGGCGCCGTCGCCAGCATCAGCGCGCCGAGCCGACCCGCCCGGGGCCCGAGCATCCGACGCCCCAGCTCCCAGGTGACCAGGCACGTCGCCACCCCGGCCAGCGCCGAGACGAGCCGCGCGCCGAACGGGTTGTCGCCCCCCAGCGCGAACCCGGCGCGCATCAGCCAATAGATCAGGATCGGCTTGTGGTAGCGCGGCTCGGCGTTGAAGCTTGGGTTGATCCAGTCGCCCCGCGCCCGCATCTCGCGGACGCACTGGGTGTAGCGCGGCTCGTCGCGGTCCCACAGGCTCACCCGGCCGTTGCCCGCGAGGTTCAACGTCAACGCCAGCAGCGCGATCAGGGCCGGCTCGAGCCGGCGCCCCCGGCGCGAGGCGACCGGCCCGTCGGTAACGTCCGGCGAGGGGGACGTCATAGACACGGCTTCCTCCGTGGGTCTTGGTAGGAATCGTCCTCGATCCCGATCGTACGCGCGGCAGTGCGGACTCGTGGAGGTTCACGCCGATGGGCGAGGCAGTATAATGGAAGTCGCCGGACGTGGGGAAGGTGCGTTTTCAGGCCCCGACCATCGACCCGAGGCCGTGTCGTCATGGGCCATCAGACCGAAGCCGCCTGCCTGCTGGAGTCGGGCGCCCTCTACGCGAGGCGCGTGCTGCTCCGCCCGTCGTCGGGCGACCCGATCTTCGTCGGGTTCAAGTCGGCGGCGTTCTCGCTCTACTTCGGCGACGCGCCGATCTACCACTTCGACCTGGAGGGGCGGTGGCAGCGCGCGTTCGTCGACGGGACGCACTACCTCAAGGGGCTCGACACGACGGTCCAGGCGATCGACCGGGTCCGCGAGGGGGAGAACCTCGTGCTCAGGCGGCGGACCCTGGGCGTCGCCGAGGCGGGCGACCTCGACGACCGGGTCCGATCGGCGGCGCAGGGGGTGCTTGAGGCGCTGGGCTCGAGGCGGCTGGAGCGGGTCGAGCCGCCGTCCAGGGCCCGGCCCCTGCCCCCCGACGAGCTGCGCGCGTCCCTGGAGCAGGTCGCGCGCTGGGACGCGGCGGCCTGGTGCGCGCATCGCGAGAGATACCTCGGCACGTACGGCCCGCTCCCGCTGTTGCCCCCCGATTGCCTGAACGCGGTGGTGCTCCAGGCGACCCTGGGGCACGCGGGGGGGAGCACCTTCGGCCTGTCGGCGGTGGCCGAGCATTCCGTGCGCTCGGCTTCGGAATTCGAGGAACACGCCCGGACGGTCGCCGAGCTGCTCGGCCGTCGGACCTTGCAAAGCCGATCCATCTTCCTGGGCGGCGGCGACGTCCTGCGGCGGCCGTCGGAGGAGGTGTTGGCGTACCTCGAGACGGTCGCGCGCGTCTTCCCGATCGGCGCCGCGTCGCGGCTCGAAGGGATCCACGCATTCCTGGACGATTTCTCCGCACCCAGGCCCGATCGTGAGACCTGGCGCATCTTCCGGGGGCTGCACCTCTCCAGGGTGAGCCTGGGCGTCGAGTCGGGCGACCCGGAGGTCCGCGCCATGTATCGCAAGGCCTGGGCGAACGAGGACCTGGTTGCGATCGTCGCCGACCTGAAGGCGGCGGGGATCGGCGTCGGCGTGCTGGTGCTGGCGGGCGCGGGGGGGGCGGAGCACGCCGAGAGCCACCTCGCGGCGACGGCCGACCTGATCAACGCGCTCGAGCTGGGGCCGGGGGACCTGGTCTCGCTGCTCGACGCCGAGGAGGTCCGCGACCCCCACGCAGGCGGCCCCGGCTTCTCTCCCCTGACCGCGGAGCGTCGGGCCGAGCAGCAGGCCGGGCTCAAGCAGCGGCTCTTGCCCGTCCGGACCCTGCAGGGGGCCAAGGTCGCCCCGTACAGCCTCGAGAAACAGGGGCTCGGCTGATACGGATTCCAGGAACCTCGTGCGCTTGATCTGCTGATTGGAAATCTGAAATCTCGAATTTGAGATCTGAACCGAGCGCACAGAACTCTCTGGAAGGCGTATGAGGCCGGTCCGGGTCGGCCATGGGGCCGGCGGTCGGCCCGATGCGCCCACCATCACCAGTGGTAGGCCGTCCCGAACTCGCCGATCTCCACGTTGGGCAGGTCCAGCGCCCTCAGCTCGCGGACGATCTGCTCGCGATAGCGCGACTTGATGTGGATGGCGATCACCGCCACGCGCCTCGACAGCTTCCGGACCTCGCCGCCGAACAGCTCGGGCGTCAGGTGCTTCGAGATCCTGGCCAGCTCGGCCATCGCATTGGGGAAGGAGGCCTCGAGGAAGACCGCCGCGAGGTTGGGCACCCGATTCGCATGTTCCCAGATCAAGTCGGTCGGCGCGGTGTCCGAGGGGATCAGGATCGACGAGTGCGGGCCCTCGACCAGGAAACCGAGCGTCGGGACCACGTGATCGACTGGCAGCGGGGTGATCTTCAACCCCTCCAGCTCGACGGCCCGGCCGGGCTCGAGCCGCTCCAGCTTCAAGAAGGGGGACGTCGTCTCCGAGAGGGCGACGAAGTCAGGCCACGTCCGGTCGTTGAAGATGTCGCGCCGAAGACTCTCGAGGACCGCGTCGCTGCCGTGGATCGTGACGCAGTCGGACTTCGCCTCGTAGGCATTCTCGAGGAAGATCGGCAGGGTGGCCGTGTGGTCGATGTGGGTGTGGGAAATCAAGACATGCTTGATCATGGCCTGCTGCTGGGGCGTCCCGTACAGCCCCAGGCTGCCGGCGTCGATGGCGAGCGTCTCGTTGATCAGGTACGAAATGAGGTATTGGCTGGGGTGTTCGTCTCCCGAGGCGATCGACGATGGCACGAGCGTCACTTTCATCTGTCGAATCCCCTCCACGATTCCGGAGTTTCAGGGTATCCGCGGTGACCGGGGCCGTCAACAACGAAAACGAAAACCCGGCCACGAATTGCGCCGGCGAAGTCGCGACCTCGACTGCTCGGTCGGATCAGGTGTGATGGATCGCTCGGGGCCGGCCGCCCCGCTCGACAGGGTTGCCGACGCGGCGTGCTCTCACCGCTCGGGCCGCGATCTCTGGCGGGACGGTCCAAGCGGCACGAGGGGCGCATCCTGGCCTCTGGAAGCACGTTCGACTTGATCGTCATCGGCTCGGGGCCCGAGGGCGAGGAGGGGCATTGAAGGCGGCCTACTTCGGCAAGTCGGTCGCCGTTATCGGGCGCGAGCACCTCCCCGGCGGCACGGCCGCCAACACCGGCACGCTCCCCTCCAAGACGTTGCGTGGGACCTCGCTCTTCCTAGCGTACGCGACCTACGACGCGCCGGGCCGCGGGGCCACGGTCCTCAAGCCTCGGGCGCGGGAGTCGACCTCGGCCGCCGGCTGATCGAGGTGGTCCCCGGCCTCAATGGCGGACCCGACGCGTCCGGCGCCCACCGATGAAGCTGTCGAAGACGTACTTGCCCAGGTCGTCGGTCGAGCAGTAGGCGGCGACCCCTTGCGAGACCCGCGCCATCTCCTCGACGAAGTTGACCAGGCCGAGGTAGAAGTAATCCTCGATCAGCGCGAAGCTCGAGACGCGGATGCCGGCGTGGGCGCAGCGCCGGACCTCGGCGAGCGTGTGCATCGCGGTCTTCTCCGACGGCGGGTAGATCAGGACGACCT
>JAFANO010000706.1 GCA_019232645.1 Planctomycetaceae bacterium
CCGCGTCGGCGACGCCAACGACCTGGCGATGCTCGCCCGCGCCTTCGAGGTCTTCCTGAACGAGAACCACCGGCCGACGCTGATCATCGTCGATAGCCGCATCGGCTACGGCTCGGCCAAGCAGGACACCAAGGAGGCGCACGGCGAGCCGCTGGGCGAGAAGGTCATCACCGAGTTCAAGGAGTTGTTCGGCCTCTCGCCCGAGAAGTTTTACGTCCCCGACGGGGTCTATGACCATTTCCGCGGAGGGGTCGGGAAGCGGGGCAAGGCGCTCCGCGACGCCTGGTTCGAGTCGTTGGAGCGGTACAAGGTCCAGCACCCAGACCTGGCCGATGAGCTCTACCGGATGCAGCACCGGCAGCTCCCCGAGGGGTGGGACGCGGACCTGCCGACCTTCCCGGCCGATGCCAAGGGGATGGCAAGCCGCGTCTCGTCGTCGAAGGTGCTCAACGCGATCGCGCCGCACGTCCCCTGGCTGATCGGCGGCTCGGCCGACCTGGCCCCCTCGACCAAGACGCGGATCGAGGCCAAGGACGCCGGCGACTTCCTCGACGGCCACGACGAGGGGCGGAACCTCCACTTCGGCGTCCGTGAGCACGCCATGGCCGCCATCCTCAACGGCCTGGCGCTGATCAAGGTCCGGCCCTACGGTTCCGGGTTCCTGATCTTCAGCGACTACGCCCGCGCCGCGATCCGGCTCAGCGCGTTGATGGAGATCCCCGTCATCCACATCTTCACGCACGACTCGATCGGCGTGGGCGAGGACGGCCCGACCCACCAGCCGGTCGAACATCTGGCCAGCCTTCGCGCGATCCCCGGCCTGATTACCCTCCGGCCGGCCGACGCCAACGAGGTCGTCGAGGCGTGGCGGGTGATCATGGATCAGCACCACGATCCGACCGTCCTGGTGCTGACCCGGCAGGACCTGCCGACGCTCGACCGCACCAAGTACGCCCCGGCCTCGGGCTTGGCCCGGGGGGCCTACGTCCTGGCCGACGCCGAGGATGGTGCGCCCGACGTCCTCCTGCTGGCCACCGGCAGCGAGGTCAACCTCTGCGTCAAGGCCTTCGAAGAGCTCAAGGCGTGGGGGATCAAGGCCCGCGTCGTGAGCATGCCCTCGTGGGAGCTGTTCGCGCACCAGGACAAGGCGTACCGCGAGAGCGTCATCCCGCCCCACGTCACGGCGCGGGTCTCGGTGGAGCAAGCCTCGGACTTCGGTTGGGAGCGGTTCACCGGCGCGACCGGCGCCCGGATCGGGATGCACACCTTCGGCGCCTCGGCGCCGCTGAAGGAGTTGCAGTCGAAGTTCGGGTTCACCCCCGACAAGATCGTCGCCGCGGCCAAGGAGCAGATCGACCTGGCGAGGGCCAGCGACGGGCGGGCGGTCGTGCCGACCCCCTGATCGCGGCCACACCCCGAGGGACCCGAAGCCATGCTCAACTCAGAGCGCGCCCTCGACTTCATCCGTGACGGCGACGTGGTTGGCCTGGGGACCGGCCGCGCCGCGTTCTCGTTCATCCGCGCCCTCGGGGAGCGCGTCCGGGCCGGCCTCCAGATCCAGGGCGTCCCCACCTCATGCGCCTCGACCGAACTGGCCGAACAGCTCGGCATCCCGCTGACGACGCTCGACGAGGTCGAGGCGCTCGACATCTGCGTCGACGGCGCCGACGAGGTCGACCCCCGGCTCAACCTGATCAAGGGGTACGGCGGCGCCTTGCTCCGCGAGAAGATCGTGGCCACGGCAGCGAAGCGGCTGGTGATCCTCGTGGGGACCGAGAAGCTCGTCGCCCGCCTGGGGGCGCGCGGCATCCTGCCGGTCGAGGTCGTGCCGTTCGCTTTAGGCTTCTGCCGCCGCCAGATCGCCGCGCTCGGTTGCCGGCCCGAACCCCGCCAGGCCGGCGATCAGCTCTACGTCACCGACAACGGCAACCACATCCTCGACTGCAAGATCGCTCCCCTCCCCGACGCGGCGGCGTTCGAACGCGCGCTGAGGTCCATCCCGGGCGTCGTCGGGACCGGCCTCTTCCTGGGCATGGCGCACGAGGTCTTGGTCCAAGATGGCGACGAGGTCGTCGTCAAGCAACGATCATGAATAAAGAGACCCGGCCCAGGGGGCCGTGGTGGCGTGGCGATCCCAGAGGTGACGCGGCACGTCTCGTCCGGCTCGGACGCGGGAAGGCGTCGTTCCTGGTCGGCCCGGATGATCCAGCCGGCGAACCGGCCCTGCTCCGGGCTTCGGCCCTCGACCAGGCACTCATCGATGTTCCCCTCGCGGTCCAAGGTGCAGATGATCTGGGGCCCGGGCACGCCTCGGGCCACCTCCGTGGCCTGGCGATCACCCCGCGGCCCAGGAATCCTGGGGTGCCATCTGGATTAATGAATTCGCCTTGTGTGAGAAAGAGGGCCGGGTGAGGGAGCCTTGGATTGACCGCATGGAGATGATCAGGGATCCGAGGCCATGGTGTTCGGCAACGCGATGATTGTCAGGCCGTAGCGGTCGGCCAGCTCGATGACCTCGGGCAGGTCAATGACGATCGTCTTGCTCGCCTCGATCGCCAGGACGCGGGCGCGGGCCTTGTACAGGTTCTCGATGGTCGAGGTGCCGACGGTGGGCACGTCGAACCGCATGTCCTGCCGCGGCTTGGCGACCTTGACAAGGGTCCAGCCGCCCGCGCGGCAGAGCTGACCGGCGCGCTCGATACAACGGTCAGTCCCCTCGATGGCCTCGACGGCCAGCGCGGCCCGTTCCTTGACGGCGACCGACTGGCCGATGTCGAGCCGGCCCATCTCCTTGGCCAGCATCCAGCCGAACTCGATGTCCTTGCGCTCCGCCGGGGTCGGCGGGCGTCGGGTCATTAGTCCTTCCTTCACGAGCAACTCCGGGCAATAGTCGAGGGCCGAAGCGAACGTCATCCCATCGCGCGCGAACTCGGCGATGACCGCCAGCAGGATCGAGTCGTCGCGCTTGTCGTTGCGGAGGGTCCGATACCACATGTGGAGCAGGCGGAAGTCCGGGCAAAGCTGGACGATCCGCCAAGGAGTGTACATCACGCTCTTGGTGACCTTGCCCGCCATGACGATCTTGCCGACGCCCTGGCGCTTGAACGCGCGGATCATCGCGCCAAGCTTCGAGACGCCGATCAACTGGAACGTCGCGCAAAGGTCGCGCAGCTCCTCGGGTGCCTCGTAGCGGATCCCGACGCAGGCCACCCGCAAACCCTGGCGGCGCGCAGCCTCGGCGAAGAGGATCGGGAAGCGGCCGCTCCCCGCCAGCAGGCCGATGGTCGACTTGGCGGCCAGGGGCGGGCGCCTCGCGAACAGCGGGGAACGGTTGAGCGAGAGAGCGGGCATTGGAGGTGGCCCTTCAAATGGATTCCAAATTCCGAATTCCAAATTTCGGATTCCGGATTCACAATTTCGAATTTGAAATTTCAAATTTCGAATCTGAAATTCGAAATCCTGAATGTGAAATATTGGCAAATCTTAATTGTTGAAGGGATTGGAGCGAAGCCCGATCGACCAGGAGACGAGTGAGGGGAGACCTGGGGGCCCCTTCGCCGTCGGGTGCACGTCCGCCGCGCGATCGGCATCAGAAGCCGTTCGGGTCGCCCGCGTGATCCGGGCCGGAGGGCAAGGCAGCCGTCAGCAGGGCGATCTGCGCGGAGAGCTCGCGGAACTGGCGGTGCATCTCGGGGAGCCGGGCGATCATCTGGAAGATCCGCCGCTGCTCGCGGACCGGGATGGCGGGCGAGCCGAGGACTTGCTGGTCGCTGGGGATGTTGCGGTGGACCCCCGCCTGGGCGCCGATCATCACCCGGTCGCCGATCTCGGTGTTGTCCTTGATCCCCGCCTGCCCGGCCATGACCACGTAGTCGCCCGTCTTGCAGCTGCCCGCGATGCCGACCTGGCCGCAGAGCAGGTTGTGCCGGCCGATCTGGTTGTTGTGGCCGATCATCACGAGGTTGTCGATCTTTGAGCCCTCGCCGATCCGGGTGGCCTCGAAGGTCGCGCGGTCGACCGTGCAATTGGCGCCGATCTCGACATCGTCGCCGATCTCGACGCGGCCGGTCTGGGGGACCTTGACGTGCCGCCCCTCGCTCATCCGGTAGCCGAACCCATCCCCGCCGAGCACGGTCCCGGCGTGCACCTCGACGCGGTCGCCGAGGATCACGTCGTGGTAGAGCACGGCGTTGGGATGAATCACGCTGTCGCGTCCGATCCGGCAGCGGTCGCCGATGAAGGCGCCCGGGTGGAGCGTGACGCCGTCGGCGATGACCGCCTCGTCGCCCACGAAGACGAACGGGTAGATCGCCACCGCCTCGCCGAGCTTCGCCGAGGGGGAGATCCAGGCCATGGGGTGGACGCCAACCCAGCGCGGCTTGGTGCCGCCCCCGAGGTGGCCACGGACGGTCAGGAAGGCGAGGATCGGGTCATCGACCTCGATCATCGGCAGCGCGGGCGTGGCGGTGGCGCGCTTGAAGTGCGGCCCGACGATCGCGGCCGACGCCGGGGACGTGCGCAGCAGCTTCGCGTACCGCTCGCTCTCGATGAAGGTAATATCGCCGGGCCCGGCCTCGGCGACCGGCCTCGCCGACTGGATCGAGACGTTGCCGTCACCCACGAGGCGGCCGCGGACCAGGGCCGCGAGTTCTCCCACCGTTGCGACCACGTGCGATTCCCTTTCTTCCCTGAAAGGAATGGACGGGCGTCGGGACCTGGAGGGATCGCGCCGTCCGTCGAACCCACGGATCGGCGTTCCTTCGTGCCGGCGGTCGTTGTGCGATGGTAACGCAACACCCCGCACCCCGCAAGCCGAGTCCTCTCCCGACCGTTATATCGGCGTGTCGAGGGTCGATTCCACAATGGCAACGCACGGACGACGGCCCGGGCCCGATCCGGGGGCCCTTGGGTCAGTCGCGTCGCGGGACCGGCAGCTCGGCCAGGCTGGTCACGAACGGCAGATCCTCCGGCCGCCTGCCGTGACGGTCGAGCAGGAGGCCGCGGAGGCCTGCGTCGACGGCCCCGCGGACGTCGGTGTCCGGGTCGTCGCCGACGCAGAGGACGCGGTCGGGGGGAAGCCCGAGACCCTCGCAGGCGGCCCGGAAGAATGCAGGATGCGGCTTCCGGAAGCCGACCTCCGAGGAGATGATCACCGGCTCGACGACCTCCGACAGCTCGCGCAGGCCAGCGACGACGCTGCGCAACCTGGCGTCGAAGTTCGAGGCGATCCGCACCGCGAGTCCCGCCTCGCGGATCGCCCGCAGCGCCGGGGCCACGTCCGGGAAGCAGGACCAGGCCTCGGGGCGGCCGAAGTGGTCCCAGAGCTCGTCGAACGCCCGTCTGGGGTCCGGCACTTCGCCGAGCACGCTCGTGACGATCCGCCGCCAGCGGCGATACTCGCCGGGCTCGTCGGTCGCCAGCGGCCCCCGCGCTTCGTCGAGCTCGTCGTCCCGGAAATGGCGCTGGAACCGGGACTTGACCACCGCCACCTCGAGGTGGACCCCTTGGCGTCGGGCCGCCGCCGCGTAGACCTCGGCGACCGGTGGAGAGGGATCGATGAGCGTCCCCACGGCGTCGAGGACGATACCCTGAATCCCATCTGCGGTGGATTTTGTGAACATCACCGACGCCCCTTCCGATACTAATTCACTGAGGGCGCATCCCCCGGCCGTCCAGAGCATCCGTCTGCCCGCCACATCATCCCGGGCGGCCCGCGATTCCTCATCCCAGGAGGGGCCTTGAGTTTTGTGAGGGAGGGACCCTAGAACCTGATGAGCCCGATCCCCTTCCCCCGGAGAACGGTTTATGCACGAGTCAAGACGCCGGCCGCCCGCCCTCGACCGATCGAGCCTCGACCAGACCATCCCCGACCCGCAGGAGCGAGCACTCGACCGCCGCCATTCGCTCGAAGAACAGCAACGGGCTTTCCAGGGCTCCTCCATCCCCTCGCCCCACCTGTTCCGCCGGCGTCCGCCCACCTGAACGGCCACCCTACCCTCGAGAGGCCCCGGATTGGACCGGCCCGCCGTTCCGGCCCGGGGCCACGTGCATGACGACCTGCCCGCCCCGGAGCCGGATCGCCTGGACTGCGATCCACCCACGATCAGCTCATCCCGGTCGGCGATGGTGTCGACCCGGAGGCCGTCGAACTCCGTCGGGCCCGAAGGCCAGAGCGGGGTCAGGCTCCGGCCTGTCCGGCCATGCAGCGCGGCCGGTCGCTCGCTCCGATCGTGGCGACGCCTCCCGCGACCGGGCGGCGGTTCCTCGATACCGGCCTCAACGCGACGGTCGGACCAGCCCGGGTGTGACGTCGATGTCGAGGTCGGCGACCTGTCCGGCGGCGAGCTTCGCCAGCGCGATGCCGGCCATCGCGGCGTTGTCAGTGCAGAGCGAGAGCGGCGGGATGAATAACTCGACGCCAGCCTCGTCGGCCATCGCCGCGATCCGCTCGCGGAACCGGGCATTCGCCGCGACGCCTCCTCCGACGCCCAGGCGGCGCATCCCGGTCCGGGCCAGGGCCTGGCGGGTCTTGGCGACCAGGACGTCGACGACCGCCTCCTGGAAGCTCGCGGCGACGTCGGCGACCACTCCGGGCGGGACCGGGCCGCCCGTCGTGCGGGCATCCTGGCCCCGGAGTGCGTACAGGACGGCCGTCTTCAGTCCCGAGAAGCTGAAGGCGAGCCGGTCGTCGCGCAGGTACGACCTCGGGAACGCATGAGACGAGGGATTGCCGCCCCGCGCGGCCCGCTCGATCTCCGGGCCGCCGGGATAGCCCAGGCCGAGCAGGCCGGCGACCTTGTCGAACGCCTCGCCGGCCGCGTCGTCGGTCGTCCCCCCCAGGACCTCGGCGTCGATCGGGCCCCGGCAGGCGTAGAGACTCGTGTGCCCGCCCGAGACGACCAGCCCCACGCAGGGATAGACCGTGCGCGCGGGATGCGCGAGCTGGCAGGCGTAGAGGTGGCCCTCGAGGTGATCGACGGCGATCAGCGGGAGGTCGAGCGCCAGGGCCAGCGCCTTGGCCGCAGTCAGGCCCACGACCAGCGCGCCGACGAGCCCCGGCCGGGTGGCGACGGCCACCGCGCCCAGGTCGTCGAGCGTGACCCCGGCACGCCTCAGCGCCTCGTCGATCACCGGCAAGATCTGACGAACGTGGGCGCGCGAGGCGATCTCGGGGACCACTCCGCCAAACCGCTCGTGCAGGTCGAATTGCGACGCGATGACGCTCGATCGGATCGCGGGCACGCCGACGGCGGGCGGCCGGGGCCCTTCCAGGACGGCCGCCCCCGTCTCGTCGCACGTCGTCTCGAGGGCCAGGAGCACGATCCGGTCGCCGGGCATCGCGTCACTTCTTGGCCATCGACGCCGCCAGCTT
>JAFANO010000740.1 GCA_019232645.1 Planctomycetaceae bacterium
AGCGACTCGGCCCGGTCGGTCTTCACCAAGCCGCGCGTCGACGCGATCGTCGAGACGCTCGAGAAGGCGTTCAAGGCCGGCGACTTCGACGGCGGCCTGCTCGCCGCCATCGATGAGATCCGCAAGGATACCGGGGCGTCGCCCGAAAAAACCTCGACCGCCTCGACGGTCTCGACCGTCCGGGATGCCGCGGCACCCAAAGGTGACGTGGCCACGGCCCCGCTTCCTCCGACCCCCGTGGATACTTCGAGCACCAAGACCGGCGCGTTGAAGAGCGCGCCCCCATCGCCCGTGATTCCGCCGCAGAGGGTCGGGGGCGGCGTCGTCCCGGACAAGAAAGGACACATCATGACAACCCTGTTGATCGTGGTCCTGGGAATGCTCTTGCTCTTCTGGATCCTCAGCAGGTCCTCCCGTCGCACACGGGAAGAGCCCTATCGTGGCGCGGAGACCGGGCCGCAAGCCCCTCCGCCCGGCTACGCCCCCGGGCCTCCGCCCCAGGCCCGTCCCAGTGATGCGTTTGGGGGCCAGCCGGCCTACGGCCCTGGCCCTCGGCCCGGCGCCCCGGTCGGCGGCCCGGCCGGCTACGGTCCCGGTCCGGGCTATCCCGCGGGCGGCCCTCCCGCCGGCTATGGGCCGCCTCCCCCGCCGCAGCAAGGGGGTGGTTTCATTAGCAGCGCGCTGGGCGGCCTCGGAGGGGCCGTCGTGGGCAACATCCTCTACGACCAGTTCGGCCGACCCCACACGCCCGAGGGCCATCCCCTGCCCCCGCATGCCGCAGTCCCCGGCGGGGTCCTCCCGCCCGACGACAGGGTCGAGCCCCTACCCCCGCCCCCGTCCGAGACTTACGACCCTAACGCGGGCGCCGGCGGCGACTGGGGGGGCGATCCCAACGCGGGTGCCGGAGGCGATTGGGGCGATGGCGGGTCCGCAGCCGCCGAGGATTCCGCTGGCGGCGAAGGCGACTGGGGGAATGATGCCCCGGAGAGTTTCGATGAGCCCGCAGGCTCCGATGATCTGGGAGGGGACGGCGCCGGCGGCGACTGGGGCGGAGGCGATGATGACGAGGGGGGGAGCTGGTAGGAACTGCCCCTCGTAAACATGTCGGCTCTCGGAGAGGTTGTCTGAGGCTCACTTGCAGCCCCCCAACCCTCCTCCCTTATGGCGAGCATTACACTCTAGTGGACCCCAAATACTGGACCACTCGACCCGGGGGTATTTGTTAAGGGTTCTCCCCTCTCTGCCCCTCGAACGAACGCTTGCTCGTGGCTTTCGCCCGTCCATCGATGCCAGGGCGTCCGCGAAGCGCTCCGTGGTCACGGCAATAAAGGGACGGCGTGGCCCCCCGGCTCCCTCAGCGAAAGGGCGCCCCCAGCGCATGGGAGTCCGGGGGAGGGGGCGATCGTTTTTTCCCAAGTCGTTCAATTCATACCCTTTGAGTCGTGAATATCGGGATTGATTCGTTGTCTCTCGTCTTGTGCCGCGCGAGCAAGTGCCCGTTGGTGCGGATGTGTGCGCCGTGCTCGTTCAAGAAGTCGAGGCAGCGGCGGGGGATCCAGCATTGGAGGACGACGCGGTCCTGGTCATAGCTCCGGTTGTGGATTCGCGCGTGCTGCGCCAGGTATGCCAGGACGCGGCCGTTCTCGACGCCCGTCTCGACTTCGGCCTCGAGCGCCCGCTCGCGCAGCGCCTCGCGGACGGCCTGCTCCAGCCGGTCGAGGCCGTCGCCCCGCTCGGCGCTGATGACGACCGAGTCGTGGTGGTGCGCCTTCAGGACGTCGAGATACGATCGGTCGGGGACGCGGTCGGCCTTGTTCAGGACCAGGATCGTCGGGTGGTCGGCCAGCCCGAGCTCCTCGAGCACGTCCTTGACGGCCTGGATCTGCTTCTCGGCCTCGGGGCTCGAGGCGTCGACGACGTGCAGCAGCAGGTCGGCTTGGCGGGCCTCCTCGAGCGTCGCCTTGAAGGACGCGACCAGCGCGTGCGGCAGGTTGCGGATGAACCCGACGGTGTCGGACAGGAGGACCTGCCCGCCCCCGCGGGACCGCCAGCGCCGGGTCCTGGTGTCGAGCGTGGCGAACAGCTTGTTCTCGACCAGGACGCCCGCGTCGGTCAGTGCGTTCATCAGGGTGCTCTTGCCGGCGTTGGTGTAGCCGACCAGCGAGACGGTCGGCATGTCGCCGCGGCCGGCGACCTCGCGCTCCTTCCGCGCCTGGACCTTCGCCAGTTTCGCTTTGAGGTCCTGGATCCGGTGCACGACCAGCCGGCGGTCTTCCTCGAGCTGCTTCTCGCCGGGGCCCCGGACGCCGATGCCCCCCTTGTACCGCGACAGGTGGGTCCACATCCGCTTGAGCCGGGGCATGGCGTATTCCAGTTGCGCCAGCTCGACCTGGAGGTGCGCCTCGTGCGTCCGGGCCCGCGTGGCGAAGATGTCGAGGATGACCTCGGTCCGGTCGATCACCTTGACGCCGAGCAGCCGCTCCAGGTTCCTCGTCTGCGCGGGGCCGAGGTCGTTGTCGAAGACGACCAGGTCGGCCTCGTGGGCCTGGACCAGCTCCTTGAGCTCCTCGACCTTGCCCGAGCCGATGTAGGTCGCGATGTCCACCTGCTGCCGCTTCTGGAGCATGCTGCCGACCACGATCAGGCCGGCCGTCTTGGCCAGGCCTCGGATCTCGTCCAGGGGGTCGTCGGGGGTCACCTCGCTGTCGGGCAGGATGACTCCGACCAGGATGGTCCTCTCCCGACGATCCAGACGCTCGGTGCTCTTGAGTTCTACCAAGGTGGGAAATGCCCTCTGAAGAGATGGGGAAGGGAACGGGGCAAATCAAGCAAATCTTATGGTCCTCCCGCCGCCGCGTCAACGACGGCGAGGGGCCGCCTCGATCGACACGCCCCGCCGATTTCTTTAGTTCGTCAACCCGGCCGGGATGGTTCAGCGGAAAATCCGGAAATCCGCCCTCGAGCCGACTTTATCCCGAGGCGAGCACGCGTCGGGGGTGGAGGAAGCCGGCCTCGGGCACGCCCTCGGCGATCGCCACCAGCGTCCCGTCGGGCCCGAGCAGCGCGACCTCGCCGGCAGGGACGGCGGCGCCGGCCAACTCGCGAGGCCCTAGCGCCCGGCCCCGGGCAATCGTCGCGACCCCGCCGGCCGAGATCCGGACCGCCGGCAGCGCGGCCACCGCCTCCGCTGCGGGCCGCAGCAGACCGGGGATCGACCCGGCCGTCAGCGCCATCGGGTCGATCGCCTCGGCCTGCGTGTACGGGCCGATCCTGGTCCGCACCAGCACCTCGACCAGCCCGCCGCAGCCCAGCGCCTCGCCCACGTCGCGGGCGATCGAGCGGATAAAGGTCCCGCCGCCGCAGGCGATCTTCAGCTCGAGCCTCGGCCATCGATAGCCCAGCAGGTCGATCCGGTCGATCGTCACCGGCCGGGGGGCCAGGTCGACCTCCAGGCCGGCGCGGGCCAGGTCGTAGGCGCGCCGGCCCGCGACCTTCAAGGCCGAGAACGCCGGCGGCCGTTGCCCGATCGTCCCGACCTGGCCCGCTAGCGCCGCGAGCACCTCCGACTCCTTCGGCACCCGCGGCGACGCGACGGCGACCACGTGCCCGTCGGCGTCGAGCGTGTCGCTCGTCGCCCCCAGGCGGATGACCGTGCGGTAGGTCTTGGGCATCCGCTGCACGAACTCGATCAGCCGGGTCGCCGCGCCGACGCAGACCACCAGCACCCCCGAGGCCAGCGGGTCGAGCGTCCCGGCGTGCCCCACCTTGACGCCTCGCAGTGGTCGGGCGACCCGGTCCACCACCGCGCGCGACGTGACCCCCGTCGGCTTGTCCAGGTTCAGGACGCCGGGGGCCGTCGCGGCATTCCGACGACCCGTCATCCGCCACACTCCATCGCCGCGGGCCCCTGCATGCGGGGATCTCTTGCCTTGGTCCGGAGGCCCGACGCAGTCCCGCGAAAGAATTTTATCATCCATCGATATCAGATCGCATCCGTCACGTGCGATCCATGGCCATTTTCCCACGGATCACGGTTGACCCCGGTCTCTCGTTGCTGACAAGATAGCAAGACGCTCGACGGATTGCGCCGGTTCGCCGGTATTGGCCCGCGGATCCGCCCCCCGTCGTCCCGGGTCGTACTTCGGGAGGTCTTCGCCCCTCCGACGTTCGGAGGAAAGCATCCCTGACGGCCCCACGGAATCATGCAGGTAGAGCCATGCCGATCCTCCCCGCGGAGCCGGACCTATATCCTCCCACCCTCTGGCAGGACGACGTGTTGCAGTCCGGCCAGGGGGGGCGGTGGTGGTGCCTGCATACCAAGCCTCGGCAGGAGAAGGCGGTGGCACGCGACTTGAGGGCGCGCGCGGTCTCGTTCTACCTGCCCCAGGTCGTCCATGAGGACCGGACCCCCCAGGGCCGGAAGATCCGATCGGTGATCCCACTGTTCACCAGCTACCTGTTCCTCCGCGGCGACGAGTACGACCGGCTCGAGGCCTTGAGGGGGAACCGGCTGGTGGGCGCGCTGGAGGTCGGCGACCAGGAGGCGCTGACGCACGACCTCCGCCAGATCCACCAGATGCTCTCGTCGGGCCTGGCGGTCGTGCCCGAGCCGATGATGCCCGTCGGCGCCCGGGTTCGGATCAAGACCGGCCCGCTGACCGGGATCGAGGGGACGGTCATCCGCCGCGACCGGCGCGACAAGTTCGTGGCGGTCGTCCAGTTCCTCGGCCGGGGGGCTACCGTCAACCTCGAGGACTGGCAGGTCGAGCAGATCGCTTGACCGCCGCAAGCCGTGAACCTCGATCAGAAACACGAGATCTGAGATCGTCATCCGCCGATTTCCAAAGCGTCTCCCCTGTGTTTTAATGAGACCCTCGAGGACTCCTTCGGGTGCCCCATGGGGACACTTCCGGTCCGGATGCTCGGCCGGAGATTTCCGCATCTGACTCGTTTCTTGACGGTCCGAGGGCATGATCCCGACCGAAGAGGAGGTCGAGATCCGAGGAGCTCGGGAGGTCGCCGCGCCCAACCTCCCACACCTCGAGAATGAAAGGTCCTCCGCGCAAGGAACGGCGATCGATCACTACGGACAAGTCGACCCGGGAACGTCAGTGACATGAGCACATCCCTCGAAGAACCCGCGGCATACATCCCGTCCCTCCCCGAATGTAACGCCCCGCCGTTCATCGATCCCCACGGCGAGGAGCCGATCCGGGCCGAGTTGTTCGGCCTGGATCACCTGGAGGCACACGCCCGGAAACTCGCCGCGGCTGCCGTGCTGACCCCGCGGTCCCGAGTGGTCACCCCCTTGCTCCGCCGCTTCGCGGAGAACGGGCGCGTCCTGATCAAGGCGCACCGTCGGATCGTCGAGGACCCCGCCCATACCCAGCCCCGGAGCCTCGAGGCCGAGTGGCTCACCGATAACTTCCACATCATCGAGGACACCCTCCGCGAGGTCGAGCACGACCTACCGGGCGGCTACTACTCGGAGCTGCCCAAGCTGGCCGACGGCCCGCTGGCCGGCTACCCGCGCGTCTTCGCTCTGGCCCTGGCGCTGGTGGCGCACTCCGACAGCGGCCTGGACGAGCCCCGGATCAGCCGGTACGTCGAGGCCTTCCAGTCGATCGCCCCGATGAACACCGGTGAGCTCTGGGCCGTGCCGACGATGCTCCGCCTGGCACTGGTCGAGAACCTCCGGCGGATCGCCGAGCAGGTCCTGCGGAGCTGGGCCGAGCAGTACCAAGCCGACGAATGGATGGCCCGGAAGCGACCCGCCGGCCGGGAGGATGCGGCTCATGTCGAGGTCGAGGGCGGGGGCGGGGCCGAGGAGGCCGAGAGCGAAGCCAAAACCCCGGCGGACCGATCGGCAACGCTCCCTCCCATGGCCGAGGCAGTCGCCGTACGGCTGCTTCAGGTCCTGCGCGACCAGAGGCCCCGGGCCGCCGCCGTCCTCGCGGAGGTGGAGGCGCAGCTCGCCGAGCGCGGCCTCGACGCCAACGAGGTGCTCCGGCGCGAGCACCGCCGCCAGGCAGCCAGCCAGGTCTCTCTGGGCAACTGCGTGACCAGCCTCCGACTGCTCTCGGCGCTCGACTGGAACGTCTTCTTCGAGCGGCACAGCAAGGTCGAGGCCGTC
>JAFANO010000087.1 GCA_019232645.1 Planctomycetaceae bacterium
CGAGCTGCCGCTAACTACCTCAGCGACCGCTACAAGGTCTCACAGCGGCGGATCGGCCGCGTCATGGGTCGGTTGCGCTCGGTGCTCCGATACCGCCCCAGCCGCCAGCCTCACGAATTGGGTGTAACTACCGGCTACCCCTTACCCAATATGCCTGAGCTTCCCATAGAGACGGTCGTCTTCCCGCTCCATGTGAGCGGTCCAGAACGCATTCCACTCCCCGTTGAGGTACGTCGCTCGCAGCTCCAGCATTGCCTGAGCACCGTCGGGATGCCATCGCATCCCGGCTCGCTCCAGCCGGTCCTTGACCAGATGCCGACACGCCCCCTCGATCACACCGCTACCGATCGGGTAGCCCGCTGCCAGGTACTCGTCATACTTCATCCGGCTGCGGTTCCCATCGAAGTAGCCGATCACCTCCCAGACCGTTTTGCGGCATGAACCCCGGAGCTTCCGCTTCGTCACCGTCTGACGCAGCCCGCCGATGACATGGCCCACTTTGCCTTCCAGCAGGATCCGAAGGCGATCCTCGACCCACCGCTCGGCTTCGGCCTTCTGCTTACCCTCCTCGAACAGGCACCAGGCCACCTTCCACAGCCGCTCCATCACGTGCAGCAGGTCCAGGATGCACGTCACTCCTTCGGGCAGGTATTCCCCCTGGCGATCGTGCAAGGCCCGCTCCCCGTCGCTGAGGAAGACCACCGGCTTGGTCCCCTCGGGATTGCGGCGACACAACTCGTCGGCCAGCCAGAGAAACAACGATACCTTGCCCAGCAACAGGTCCGCTCGCACCCGCTTGTGCTGCGGATGAGGCCGACGCTTCCGGGCCTTCTTCCGCTGTAACTCGTCGATCACCTCGTCGGTCGTGCGAACAAACGGCTCGATGGTGTAGACTGCCCCCACCGCCGCCATCCGCTTCCGGTTCGCCTTCTCGCCCTGGCCCCGGCGCTGGTGCGGCGCGGACGAGGCCGGGGGCTGCCGGGTCTCATCTTCCTCCTCGGCGGCCAGGGCGGAACGGACCAGCGGCACCCCCTTGCAGTCGGCACTGACCACCACGATCGCTCCCTCCTGGCTCGGTTCCGGCACCGGTAGGCTCTCCTGGAACGGTTCCACGTCGCTGGCCTGCTCCCGGTTCAGGTCCTCGGAGGTCCTGATGGGGATCGAGATCCCCAGGATCGTCCCCAGCTTCCGGACGGCCTCGGCATGGGCGTCATCGATGACGAAGGCGGCCAACCACTGCTGGAGCAGGTAGGAGTATTGCCGCCGGGGCAGATGCAGCCGGCCATCCAGCGGGGCGGCGGCGAGGCGGTCGTGACCGTAAGACCCGCTCGATGGTAACCTCGCCGAAGATCGACAGGTAGGGTCGGCAGCGGGGCGTCTCCAAGCGGGGCAGGACCTGCGGTGGCTCGGCGGGGGTCTCCCCGGCGATCGTCAGCGTCGGCCCCACATCACCATCCCCGGCCCAATCCAGGAACGCCCGGAGCAAATCCCGCCCGATGACCAGCAGTTGGCGGAAGATGACCTCCTCGACATGGTGGATCGGTCGCTGGTCGGCGGCGGCGACACGAAGCCGTTCGACCAGATTCCAGAAAGTGCTGAGGGCCTGGTCGCTGGCCATCGAACCGACCGCTTGCTCGGGGGTGCGGAGGTCTTGGAGCTTGACGGCGGGTGCGGCGGTAGCGAGCATCGGCTTGGTTCCTCCCTGATGCGGGGCATTCTCGCACATTGTAAGCAGCCCGGAATGTACCGCACGGGGAGGACCATGGCCAATGTCTCCCGGATGCGCCCTGGCCCCCTAACTTGTTGGCTAGCAGACATCTGTGAGATTTGAGGTGGACCCCTGAAACTGGACAGCTCGGGATGTTATACTCATCGAAGTTCGCTGTTCCATCCCGAGGTGCATCATGGCCGGTTCACGCAAGCGACATCCGGCCGCCTTCAAGGCCCGGGTCGCCCTGGAGGCCGCCAAGCAGACCAAGACCGTCACCGAACTCGCGAAGGCGTACCAGGTCCACCCCGTCCAGATCAGTCAGTGGAAGAAGCAGCTCCTCGACGGTATCGAGACCATCTTCCGCGACGGTCGGCGACGTGAGCGCGAGGAGGGACAGGCTCTCCAGGCGGAACTGTACGAGAAGATCGGTCGGCTCAACATGGAGATCGAATGGCTGAAAAAAAGGGTTGCCCGCTGCGATTGACCGGAAGCGAGCGCTCATCGAGCCCGAACATCCTCATCTGAGCATATGCCATCAATGCGAACTCCTTGGCCTCAACCGCTCGACCTACTACCTCCCGCTGGCGACCGAGTCGGAGGAGAACCTGCGCCTGATGCGGCTGATCGACCAGCAGTTCCTCAAGACCCCATTCTACGGCAGCCGGAGGATGACGGCATTCCTGGAGCGCTCGGGCGCGGCGGTCAATCGCAAGCGGGTCCAGCGGCTCATGGCGCTCATGGGCCTGGAGGCACTGCACCCCGGGCCGCGGACCACGACGGCAGCGCCGGACGCGCGGGCCTACCCCTACCTGCTGCGCGATCGAGAACTGACCCGCGTGGACGAGGTCTGGAGTTCGGACATCACGTATGTGCCAATGAGGCATGGCTTCATGTACCTGACGGCGGTGATCGACTGGGTCAGCCGGTACGTGCTCTCGTGGCGACTGTCGAACACGCTGGACGGAGGGTTCTGCTTGGAGGCGCTGGACGAGGCGTTGTCACGCGGCCGGCCGGAGATCGTCAACACCGACCAAGGAGCGCAGTTCACGTCGCGGGAGTACACCGGCCACCTGGAGGAGGCCGGGATCGCGGTGAGCCGGGACGGTCGGGGGCGGGCGCTGGACAACGTGTTCGTGGAGCGACTCTGGAGGAGCGTTAAATACGAAGACATCTACATCAAAGACTACGATCGGGTCCCGGAACTGGTGACGGGCCTGACGGCCTACTTCCGGTTCTACGATGAGGATCGTCCCCATCAGGCACTCGACTACCGGACACCCGGGGAGGTCTACCGATCCGGCGTTCGCGCGAGGCTGAGTGGCGGAGAACCATAACAAATAAAGGCGCCCGAGCTGTCCAGTTTCAGGGGTCCACCTCACGGCAGCGTACCGATGTTCTGAGCATGCTGGCGATACCATCAGGCTAGGTCCGCAGGCGCACAGAGCGGGCAGAGCTTGATTCGGACGCTCAGAGGCTACAGCACTTTCTCAACTGGCTACTCTATTCAATGGCGGGGCCTGGACGCGGAAGCGTGGGACCTCGAAGAGCGTCTCTCAAAGAGGGACACCCCACCCCAAGCGGTTCTGAGGGATGGGACTACGGTGGAGCGGATCAAGCTTCTGCGTGCCTACACCGGCGGTTCAGCCACAACCTGCGCGATTTGCCGCTGGTGGGTACTCGAACGCGACCGACCGCTGCCCGGGCGTTCTGACACCGACATGGGCTCAGCCGGTAGTGGACGTTCCTCGCGCACGGCCCTAATAGGCGGTTCTGGTCAGGACCCGGTCACTACTAGCGTCCCGGCCGGACGCGCTGTATAACGCACGAACCCCCGAGACGGGTACCAAGCCGTCTCGGGGGCTCGTTTGATTCTTTTGATGCCAAGGCCTAAGGCTGCCACGCTACCGGCCGAGGCGAATCCAAAACCCATTGGTATGGGGAGGGGGTGCTTACGTGCGCTATTCTAACCAACCCTCGGCCCAATGCAAGGGCCGGCCCGATCCCTTCACCGAAATTTCTCCCCACG
>JAFANO010000106.1 GCA_019232645.1 Planctomycetaceae bacterium
TGGGGACCGGGTTCCTCGTGGCGCTGGCCTGCGGCATGACGGCACGGTCGGACGTGCTGTTCGTCGTCTTCCTGGTCTACTGGCTGCTGACGGCGCCGGCGTCCGGGCTGAGCAACGCGCTGGCGATGCGGAACCTGGCGCGGCCGAAGGAGGAGTTTGGGGCGGTCCGGCTCTGGGGGACGGTCGGCTGGATGGCGGTCGGCTGGCTGGTCTCGGGGGCGATGGCGCTGTCGGGCTCGACGCGGGCGGGGCACGGGGCGTTCGAGGCGTTCTGGATCGCGGCGGCGCTGTCGATGGTCCTGGCGGGATACAGCCTGACGCTGCCGCATACCCAGCCGCTGGCCGCGATTGCGCCGGGCGGGACCGGCCCGCGCGGGGCGCTCGAGCTGCTCCGCCGGCGCGAGGTCGCGGTGTTCCTGCTGGCGGCGTTCGGTGTCTACCTGACGATGCCGTTCGTCTACCAGGTCATGCCGACTTATCTGGAGGCGCGGGGCCTGCCCCGTGCCTGGATCTCGACGGCGATGACGCTGGGCCAGTGCCTCGAGATCGTGGCGCTGGCGGCCCTGCCCTGGCTGCTCCGACGTCTCGGCGTCAAGGGGACGTTGATGGTGGGGATGGGGGCCTGGGCGGTGCGGTTCGGCAGTCTGGCGCTCGACCCGCCGTTCTGGGTCGCGGTGGCGGGGACCCTGCTGCACGGAGTCGGCTTCGCGTGCTTCACCGTCGGGGGCCAGGTATTTATCGACGGCCGGGCCCCCGCCCACCGCCGCGCCAGCGCCCAGGCACTGCTGGTGGTGATGACGTCGGGGGTCGGCACCTTCCTGGGCAACCTGATGGCCGGCGAGATCATGAGCCAGTCGCGGGGCAATTATGTCCCGGTCTTCCTCATCCCCGCCGCGATCAATCTGGCCCTGCTGCTCGCCTTCGCCCGGGGCTTCCGCCCCGCCGAGGCCGGCCTCGACCGCCCGAGGAAGGCCGAGGCCGTCGGCGGCACGGTGGCTCGCGTCGGGGGACTCGCGGCGAGGCCGGCCGGGCCCTGAATCGTCCCGGACCGGTCGGCCAAGCTCACCGGCGTCTCATAGATCTTCGAACTCCTCTGGACACAGCCGGAGAGGCTGTGCTCCACATCCTGTAAGCCGGCCGAAGGCAGCCGGGCGGATTTCCTCCCAGTCCCGTGTCAGAGGTCGTCCGTCGTCCCGTTCGTGGGCGCCTGCTGCTGAATCTTCTTCGAACGCGACCGCCGCTTGGCCGGCGGCTTCGCGGGTTCCGGTGTCCGCGCCACCCTCGATTCGTCGAGCAGCTCGGCGGATTGCTCGAGCTGGTGAAGCATCAGGCAGAGGAAATGGAGGCGGGTCCCCTGGGATTCCAGGAACTCGTGGAACTGAAACCCCCCCTCGATCAGGTCATCTCCCTGATCGACAATCTCATCGGCCAGGGACCCAACCAGGAGATCACGCCCGCGCAGGAGGACCTGGATGGCCGCGCGATATTTATTGAATCGTTCGTCAGGCATGGATGTTCCGGCCTCCGTGATGACGACACAAAGATGTCTCTACTCAGGAGATACTGGCCGGGACGGCCGGAGTCGATCCCCAGCGTGAGGCCAACCAAGCGGCGAGTCGCGAGTCGAGCCAGCGGCGATCGCCCTCCCAGGGCGTACGGCTGAGATAGCCGAGGTGACCGCCAGAGGGAATCAATTCCAGTGCCAAACCGGTCGGAAAATCGGCGTGGCGAAAGGGATCAGCGGGTACAAATGGATCGTCTTCCGCGTGGACGACCAGGCCGGGGACGGCGATCCGGGGGATCAGCGGCGCGGCGCCGCTGCGAGCGTAGTAGTCGGCGGCCCCGGCGAAGCCGTGGCGCGGCGCGACGTACAGGTCGTCAAAGTCGAAGAGGGTGGAGACTTGCGTCAAGTCGGCCGGGCCGAGGTCGGGGAACGCGGCGTGGCGCCGAGCGACGTCGGCGCGGAGCCATCGGACGAAGTTGCGGTCGTAGATCCGGTTGGCGGGGCGGCGGAGCTGGCGGCTGCACGCGGCCAGGTCGATCGGCGGGTTGGCGGCCAGGACGGAGTCGAGGCCCTCGAGCGGGTCGGTCGCGGCCTCCGCCGCCAGCTTCAGGACAAGGTTGCCTCCGAGTGAGAACCCGACCAGCGCGATGGACGCACCGGGGAGGCGGCGGGCGAGCCATTCGACCACCCGGCGCAGGTCCTTCGTCTTCCCGGCGTGGTAGGTGCCCCGGGCGCGGCCGAACCCCGTCCCTGCGCCCCGGAGGTTCATCCGGACGGTGCGGACCCCGAGGCGGACCAGCCGTGCCGCCAGCCGGACCACGTATGGCGACCGTGCACAGCCTGCCAGTCCATGAACCAGCACCGCCGCCGGGCCGCCGGCCCGCCAGCCCCGGGGGACCGACTCCAGGGCGACGAGCCGGTCGCCTTTGTCGGCCTCGATCTCGTGCTCGGTCGCGTCGAGCCGGATGCGAGGTCCGGGCAGGTAGCGCCCGGCGATCGTCTGGGCGTGACCGTTGCGGAGCCAGGGGTGGGGCTCGAAGGGGGGGACCTTTGTGTCGAGGGTTCGTGGCTCGAAGTTGGTCGTCATGGTCGTCGAGTCCATCCAAGGATGGTTCCTTGCCCCCAATGTCCCAATTGTATCAAGGTCGGCCTGCGAGGGCGACCCGTCGCACCCGAGATTCCTGGTGTCACCGCTGCCGATCGATCCGTCGGAACCGACAGCCACGCCGCTCGGGCGGTAGAGCCGCGTCGCGCGGGCGGGGCCACCGTCGCCGGCGTCGTCAGGCTGGCCCGTCCCGACCGACGTGGTGATCGTCGGATCGGCCGTCAGGAGCAGGACTCTTCCCATCGTGCTCGCAAACATGCGCCGGGAATCGCCCTCCCCGCCCAGACGTCCTGGCGCGCCACAGTCCTCGGTCCCGATATATCCTTCACGCATCCGTGACTCTAACACGAAGGGCCGGCCGTTGCGATGGAATCGACTCTTTCGAGGGGACTATCTCCCGGATCCATGGTCGACCGCAAGACCTGCCTGTCTCTCCTAAGTTGATGCGGACTTGTGACGAAGATCTCGTTTTCGGCGGGAATTCGTCGGGACTACTTTGGCTTTCTAGGCAACACGGATAAGATTCATTCCGTGGCCAACCCGTGGAACCGATCTGAGCCGGGATGAGGAGAGCTTGACCCACCATGGCGGACATCGTTTTCATCAATCCCCGGTTTGAAATGTCGTACTGGGGCATGGAGTACGCGCTTCCCTTCCTGGGCAAGCGCGCCAATCTCCCGGTGGCCTGCCTGCCGCTGCTGGCCGCGCTGACGCCCGCCGAGCACACCGTCACTCTGATCGACGAGAACGTCGAGGCGATCGACTTCGCGCGCTGCGTTCGGGCCGACATTGTCGGGGTCACCGGGATGAGCGTCCAGCGGTTCCGGATGAAGGAGATCCTCGCCAATTTGAAGCGGCGTGGGGTGTTCACGGTCGTCGGTGGACCCTGGGTCACGGTCCGGGAAGACTACTTCGGCGACCTGGCCGACGTGATCTTCGTCGGCGAAGCCGAGGAGACCTGGCCCCGGTTCCTCTCCGAGTGGGGGCAGGGGCTCCACCAGGTCCGCTACGAGCAGGCCGAGAAGTCGGACATGACGAAGGTGCCGACGCCCCGGTTCGACTTGCTCAAGATGCGCCACTACGCGTTCGGCAGCCTCCAGTTCTCGCGCGGCTGCCCGTTCCAGTGCGAGTTCTGCGACATCATCGTGACGTTCGGGCGGCGGCCTCGGATCAAGACGATCGCCCAGATCATCGCCGAGCTGGAGGCGCTGCGCGCGCAGAAGATGCGGATCGTCTTCATCGTCGACGACAACCTGATCGGCAACAAGAAGGCGATCAAGGAGGTCCTCCGCGACATCGTCGCCTGGCAGGGCGCGACGGGGTATCCCCTGACCTTCTTCACCGAGGCGTCGATCGACCTGGCCGACGACCCCGAGCTGATGGAGCTGATGGTCGCGGCGAACATCCTGTCCGTCTTCATCGGCATCGAGAGCCCGAGGGAGGAGTCGCTCCGCGAGACCAAGAAGTTCCAGAACGTCCGCGCCGGCGGCACGCTGCTCGAGAAGGTCCACCGGATCCAGAAGGCGGGGATGGAGGTCTGGTGCGGCATGATCATCGGGTTCGACCACGACGACGCCATGATCTTCGAAGCCCAGCGCGACTTCATCCGGGAGGCCCGGATCGCGATGGCGATGGTGGGGATGCTCTACGCCATCCCCAAGACGCCGCTCCACGACCGGCTGGCGGCCGAGGGCCG
>JAFANO010000282.1 GCA_019232645.1 Planctomycetaceae bacterium
GATCAGGGCAAGGCCGAGGCCCAGCGCCAGCAGCAGGGCGCTGACAGCCAGGCCCGAGAGCAGGCTCCAGTGGACCGAGTGCTCCTGCCAGCGCGGATCGCTCCCCTCGGCCATCGCTCACCCCCTCGCGACCAGAGCCCGGTAGAATATCTCGGCGGAGACCGCCAGCAGGAGGACCGCGAAGAGCCGGCGCACGGCGCCGGCCCGGACGCGGCGGTTGAGCGTCGAGCCCAGTGCCGAGCCGGCGAGCACCCCGAGCACCACGGCGGCCGTCAGCGCCGGGCGGACCTCGCCCCGGCCGTAGTAGAGCAGGGCGCTGGCGGCGGCGGTCACGCCGATCATGAAGTTCGAAGTCGCCGCCGCCGCCTTGATCGGCACGCCGCAGACCAGGTTCAGCGCGGGCACCTTGAACGCCCCGCCGCCAATGCCGAGCAGGCCCGAGAGGTTCCCCGCCACGAAGGAGATCGCCAGCCCTCCCCAGAGGCGACGGACCCGATAGGCGACCACGCGCCCCTCCGACTCGTCGAGGAACCGCGCCCCCAGCGCCCCGAGCGATCCGTCGGGCCCGGCCTCCCCTTCACCTGCGCCTTGGCCCGCGCCCGCCGAGGCATCCTTGGTCGGGCCGCGCCACATCAGCACGGCCGTCGGCAGCAGGACCGCGGCGAAGAGCCCTTCCAGCACGCGGTGCGAGAGCAGCCCGGCGGTCAGGCCGCCGGTGATCGCCCCGAGCACCGTGGCGATCTCCAGCGTCATGCCCAGCCGCATGTTGGCCGTACCCCGCTCGACGTTCGTGCTCGCCACGGCGCTGGAGGTGGCGATCACGGTCGCGATGCTGGTCGCCACGGCGTAATGCATCGGCAGGCCCACCGCGATCACGAGCACCGGGACCAGGAAGACTCCCCCGCCGGTGCCCAGCATCGCGCCGAGCAGGCCGGTTATCGCCCCGGCCAGGACGAGCCCCAGCGTGTTGCCCGGCGTGAGATACATGGCCAGACCCCTCGACCTTCAATCCTTCGAAATGAGCGGGAAGATGATGACGACGAAGGGGCTGACTCGAGATAGCCCGACGGTCGTCTTGGGTTCCAACGCCTGCGCCGCGATCATCATCGCGAAGGATCAGCCGACGGTCGCGAGGATGTCGGCGGTCACGATCGGCGCCACGGCTCGGCTCAGGCGCGGGACCCAGCTTCTTGAGCGAATTTCCCGCACAGGCCCGACGCGATCGCCTGGGGATATGGGCGCAGCCGGGTCCGCTCGGTCACCACCTTCATGACCCGAGCGGACACCTGTTCGATGCTCACCGCCTCCAGGTGTTCCCCCACCCTCCGCGGCCCCGGGCCGCCGGCAATCAATCGCGATCGGACGCAGCTCTGCATCGGCCTCCCGGTCGCGGTCTTGGTCACTCGCGGACGTGGCCGTCGCCGTAGACGACCCACTTGGTGCTGGTCAGCTCGCGGAGGCCGCAGGGGCCCCGGGCGTGGAACTTGTCGGTGCTGATGCCGATCTCGGCTCCCAGTCCGAGCTGGCCGCCGTCGTTGAACCGGGTGCTGGCGTTGACCATCACGGCCGAGCTATCCACCTGGGCCACGAACCGCCGCGCCGAGGCGAGGTCGCGGGTCAGGATCGCCTCGGTGTGCCCCGAGCCATGCCGCGCGATGTGGGCGATGGCCTCGTCGAGCGACCCGACCACGCCGACGGCCAGGATCTTGTCGAGGTACTCCGTGTCCCAGTCGCTCGGCTCGGCCGGAACCATCGCCGGCACGATCGCGCGGCTGGCGCGATCGCCCCGGAGCTCGACTCCCAGCCGCGTCAGCGCCTCGGCCACACGGGGCAGGAACGTCGCCGCGGCGGCGCGATGCACCAGGAGGGTCTCGGCGGCGTTGCAGACGCCGGGCCGTTGCGCCTTGGCGTTGACGACGACGCGCACGGCCATCTCGTGATCGACCTCGGCGTCGACGTAGACGTGGCAGTTGCCCTGGTAGTGCTTCAGGACGGGCATCTCGGCCTCTTCAGCGACGCGGCGAATGAGGCTCTCACCGCCCCGAGGGATGACCAGGTCGATCCGGTCGGGCATCCGGAGGAGGTGGCCGACCGCCTCGCGGTCGGTCGTCTGGACGAGCTGGACGGCATCGCCGGGCAGGCCCGCGGGGGCGAGCTCGTCGGCCAGGACGCGATGCAAGGCGCGGTTGGAGTGGATGGCCTCCTTGCCACCCCGGAGGATCGCCGCGTTGCCGCTCTTGACGCAGAGGGCCGCGGCGTCGAGCGTGACGTTGGGCCGGCTCTCGTAGATCATGAAGATGACGCCCAGCGGCACCCGGACCTGCGTCACCTCCAGGCCGTTGGGCCGTCGGCTCGAGGCAACGACCTCGCCGATCGGGTCCGGCAGGGCGGCGACCTCCGACTGGGCCCGCGCCATCTCCTCGATCCGCTTCGGGTTGAGCGTCAGGCGGTCGATCGCCGCGGCGTTCAGGCCGAGCCCCGGGGCGGCGTCCCGATCGCGGGCGTTGGCCTCGAGGATCTCCCCCGAGCGCGCCCGCAGCGCCTCGGCCGAGCGGTGCAGCCAGGCATCCTTGGCCGCCCCCGGGGCGACTGACAGTGCCCTCGCGGCCGATCTCGCCCGGTCGGCCAGGAGTCGGCATTCTGTGTATAGGGCGTCGTTCTCGATGACTTGGCTCATGGCATTTCTTCCCAACCGCGGAGCTCGGCCCAGATCTTGATGGCGTCGACCATCGGCGCGACGTCGTGGACGCGGACAACGTGCGCCCCCCGCGTGGCCGCCGCCAGCGATGAGACGACCGATGCTGTCGCACGCTCGGCGACCGGTCGGCCCGTCAACGCGCCCAGGAATCCCTTGCGCGAGGTCCCGATCAGGACCGCACATCCCAGGGTGGCAAATCGATCGAGATTCCGCAAGAGTTCCAGGTTGTGCTCCAGCGTCTTGCCGAAGCCGATGCCCGGGTCGATGGCAACCCGGGCGCGGGGGATGCCCAGCGACTCGACCTCGGCGATGCGCCCCGTCAGGAAATCGCGGACATCGCCGACGACGTCGCCGTACCGCGGGTCGTCCTGCATGGTGCGCGGGGTGCCGGCCATGTGCATCAACACGACTCCTGCGCCCGACTCGGCAACGACCCGGGGCAGGTCGAGATCGCCGCGCAGCGCCGTGATGTCGTTGACGATCGACGCACCGGCGCGGAGCGCCCGCACCGCGACCCCGGCCTTCGTCGTGTCGACAGAGATCGGGACCGGCACCCTCGGCGCCAGCGCCTCGACGACCGGGAGGACTCGGCGGAGCTCCTCGTCCTCCGGGACGGGCTCGGCCCCTGGCCGGCTCGACTCGCCCCCGATGTCGAGCAGGTCCGCTCCCTCGTCCACCAGCCGCAGCGCGTGCGCGATCGCGGCGTCGCGGGTCGCTGCGCGGCCGCCGTCGGAGAAGCTGTCGGGCGTGACGTTGACGATCCCCATCACCCGTGGGACGCGGCCCGTCACGATCGCCCGGCCGCATGCCTCCCAGCGCGTCATGGCAGGTTCAATAATCAGGGGTCGTTTGCCGCCCCCCGCCCTTGGGCGGTGGGGCTTCGAGGACCGATTCCATGAATCTGTCACTCTACCACGGCTGCTCCATCATATCCACCATCTGCGTCGCGAGGTTCTGGGCCGCCCGATAGTAGGCGGTCGTCGTCGATTCACCGATTTCCTCGGCGAAGTTGACCGTCTCGGAGACGATGACGGGGGCCGCCTCCCGCTCCGA
>JAFANO010000375.1 GCA_019232645.1 Planctomycetaceae bacterium
AGCCGCATGTCGCCGAAGAGGCCGGTGTCGGCCGCGTCGTAGACCTTCGTGCCGTCGGGGAACGTCAGGAGGAAGCCGCAGGGGTTGCCGCCGTAGGTGCCGTCGGGCAGGACCGAGCCGTGGAAGGCCTGAGTCAGCTTCACGTGGGCGATCCCCGCGAAGTGGTGCCCCCCGCCGTGCTGGAGCCCGTGGACGTCGGTCAGGCCCCGCTCGGGCCGCTTCAGCCACTCGCTGATCTCGTAGTTGGCCACGACGGCCGCGCCGGTACGTTTGGCGATCGCGACGGCGTCGCCGACGTGGTCGCCGTGCCCGTGCGAGACCAGGATCAGGTCGGCCGGCACCTCGTCGGCCGAGGCCGCCGCCTTGGGGTTGCCCGTCAGGAACGGGTCGATCAGCACATGTCGGCCGTCGCTCTCGAACAGAAGGCACGAATGGCCCAGCCAGCGCACGCGGGTTGCCATGGGGCGCTCCTCCGAATGGAGACCTCGACCGCTCTCCGAAACTCACCGAGAGCGCCACTGAACCACACGGGCCGGGCGATGACAACCCCCACCCGCCTCGCCTCCGGGCGGGCCCATTGGGCTCGCGACTCGAGGTTGACGTATGTCTAGAAATCGGCTACGGTCCCGCCTCCCCCCATGTCCATTCGTGTCTCTAACAGGAGGAGAGATGACGATGTCCGAGAAATCCGGTCTGCCGCCGAGCGCGGCGTGGGTGTCGCCTTACCTGACGGTCAAGGATCCGTCGGCCTCGATCGAGTTCTACGAGCGGGCCTTCGGCTTCTCGACGCGGGGCTCGATGCCCGGCCCCGACGGCAAGATCGTGCACGCGGGGATGACCTGGAATGATGGGGTCATCATGTTCGGCGCCGAGGCGGGCACCTGCCGGGCGCCGGTGACGTCCGGGGTCGAGTCGCCGATCGCACTGTACGTCTACTGCGACGACGTGGACGCCCTGTTCGCCCGCGCCACCGAGGCCGGTGCGCAGGCCGCCCTTCCACCCCAGAACCAGTTCTGGGGCGACCGGATGTGCCGGCTGATCGACCCGGACGGCTATGCCTGGTGCTTCGCCACGCATGTCGGCAAGGCCGCGTGTGCCGAGGAACTGGTCCAGGTCTGATGCTCTGACCGACGAACCTGTTATCATACGCATTCCAGAGAATTTATGCGCCCTGTCCGGATCTCAAATTTGAGATTTCAATTCTTTCGAATCCGCAGAATGGGCGCACGAAATTCCTAGAATCGGTCTCAGCCCCGGAGGCTCCGCTGTGCGGAACGTTCCTGGCAGAGTTCGTAAAAGTGGCAGCCTTCGGGGTTTCAATCAAGCTACGCGGAGCGAGCCCGACGACTCCCCCCTTGTGGAAGGCCGGTGACATCGGGTTCGTGCCCGATCACCAGACTCCGCCTCCCAACACGATTCGGTATCACTCAGCTTCCTGGTAGGCGTACAGGTCCTTGATGAACTCGTTGAAGTATTGCCCCTTCGAATCCGCCTCCAGGAACTCAGTGTAGACGGACAGGGGCACGTCGAAATATTCGTAAACCCGGCCGCTCTCGGCGAACTCGATCTCGAGGATGCTGCTGGGTAGGTCGTAGCCCGCCGATCGGATCAGGTTCGAGTCCACTGGCATTCGGTCCACGGCGGGCTCCTGACGCGGGGCGGCGTCGCGAGACGTGGGTTCGGGGTCGGGGCGGTTCATTCTACCCGAACCGGGCCGCGCGGCACGACGGCGGCTCAAATCCAGCCTAGTGCGGCCAGGGCGGCCAGGTGCTTGCAGAGGGCGTGGGGGGCGATGCCGGCGATCTGGTAGGTCCACTCGGCGCAGTCGCAGCGGGTCGAGCGGTCGCGGAGCCGCGCGGCGTAATAGGGGCCATCGTCGAGCGGGGGGTGGAGCCGGGTCAGCCGCCAGAGGATTGGGGCCAGCGACGTTGCCGCGACCCGCTCGACGCGATAGGTCTGGCCGGCGATCGGGATCAGGAGGATGGGGGCCGAGCCGGGGGCGCCGCCGCCGAGGGTCAAGAGAGTCACGGGGGGCTGCGCCAGCGCCGCCTCGAGCGTCGCGCCGCCGAGCTCGGCGCGGAGCCGGTCCCAGGCGCGTCGGGCCTCGGCCAGGGCGTTGCGGAAGTGCCAGGCGGTCGCGTGGAACGGGCCGAGGACCGCCTCGGCCACCTCGAGGTCGAGCGCCGAGACGTCCAGGATCATCCGACCCCGTTGCACCAACTCGACCGCCTGCCGCGCGGGGTCCGAGGGGTCGCGATCGCGGAGCGCGGGCCATTTCGTGCGAGGTGGCGCGGGCATGGCGCTTCGGTGGGAAACTGGGACGAAGCGAGATGAAACGTCCGGTCGGACGGTCCCCTGCCCCGATGTCCGATCAAGGTTGCCAACCTTCGGCCTCGGCCATAAGGTGGACGTAGCGCGGGGTGTCGCCCGGCTCGTCCCCGCGGGCCCGGGTCGCGGCGACCCGGTAGACCCGTCCCGAGACCGTCACCCGATCTCCCGACGCCCATGCAGGCGTCGGGCTCACCACCCCCACCAGGCAGACCTCGCGGACCGAGGGCCGGGCCGCAGACGTGCGCCGCTTGGGCCGAAGACCGCTCACCAGGATCGACATCGCCGGTCCCCTCAATGCCACATTCCCGAGCTTACGTTCACGAGTGTACTAAGCATCAGGAGAGGTGACAAGAGACCAGCGGTCCCCTAGCTCGGATCGCGCGAAGGCCGGAAGGCACGCCTCACCCCGCCCCTCTCCCGCCGGGAGAGGGGCGGGGTGAGGGGGCTACGGGTGAGGCGCTGAGAAGAATCGAGAGCGACGGCCTCGGCTCTGGGATCTCGAAGACGAATCGGATCATATCAAGGGGAAGACGGCGGGGTTCACCTTGAAGTGCTTCGACGGCACCTCGATGTGCTTGCGGTTCAGGCCGCGTTTGCCCTTGAGGATCTCCGAGATCGTGGATTCGGCGATCCCCGTCTCGGTCGCGACCCTGGCCTGGGTCATCTCCCGGGGCGAGCATTACACCTATACGGATGATACTTCGCGTATTATGATGTAGTAGACCGATCTTGGAGTTTTGCGAACGGCTGTCGCGGCTGGGAGGATCGGCTCGCGCGGCGTGTTATTTGAGGATCCGTCTCTCGGTGCGCTTCTCGGAGACCAGGTTGGCCGTGGCGAAGGCGTCGAGGATTCCGGAGCGGCCGGGGTGGATGGCCTCGAGGCCGAGCCGCGACTGGATGTCGTAGGAGAGCCGCTCGCCGGTGCCGGCCAGGATCACCAGGCGCTGGCCTTGGGGCAGGGTGAGGAGTGCGTCGGTGTCGGACAGGTCGCGCTGCGGCAGGTGGGGCAGCGCCGAGCGGAGAATGAACCGGAGCCGGCCGCCGGGGGCGACCCGCTCGGTGGTCGCGCCCGCTGAGGCGACCGGGCTGACCACTGCTAGGATGTTGAACGGCTGCTCGCGGTCGCGGCGGAGGATCATGGCGCGGAGCGTCAGCAGGTCACCCGTCTCAACATGGCGGAATCGGACCTCGGAGATCCCCCCGGCGCCCGTCAGCAGCAGCACGGCGGCCAAGAAGCCGCCCAGGACGCCGCGCTGGCGGTCGTCGCGCCGCCGGGCCCAGCGGTTCAGGGCGCGGGTGATCACGATCGCGCCGATGAGCAGGTCGAGCGCCAGGTGCAGCCCCAGCGCCGTGGCCGTGTTGGCCCGCGCGTGGACCAGGCCATCGAACGCCCCCTGGAGGTTGGTGCTCGTCCGCCAGGCGACGCAGACGGCCGTCGCGGGGGCCAGCCATGTCAGCGTCCGGATCGCGACGGCGCGGCTGGCCAGGTCGCAGATGGCCCGCGCCGCCAGCAGGCTCAAGGGTACCAGCAGGAACAGGTTCAGCGCCGCGCGGGGGCCGTGCGGCCAGCACGCCGGAGCCACGGCCGCCACGGCCAGCCAGAGCACCCAGAATGCCCCGCCGACGATCGCGCGGTCGTCGGTCTCGTCCGTCAGCGCCTGGCGGATCATCCGGACGGCGGCGAACAGCCCCAGCGGCACGGTCGCGGGCGAGAGGAAGATCAGCCGGGCCAGAAGCCCCGAGTGAGACGGGGCGTTCGGCGCCAGCAGGGTCGCCAGCGACTCGCCGCCGTGGACGGCGAGCATCCGTGCGTGCCACGGTACGGCGATCGCCAGCGCGATCGCCAGCGCGATCGCCCCGGCCGCCAGGCTCGGGCTAGTCCGCCAGGCGAGCCACCACCGTGCCGCGCGCTGCCGCTCGCCCGGGGGCGAGCCGGCGCGGAGGTAGGCCTGGTGGAGCAGGATCACCGGCACGGCGATCAGCCCGAAGCCGCCGACCGACATCAGCGCCAGGCCCAGCGCCAGCCCCCCCACGATCGTCCAGAAGGCCGAGCCGCCCCAGGACCAGACCCGCGTCGAGTCGGACTCGATCTGGAGGTGCCGGCCGTAGCACAGCAGGACCGTCAGCGTCCCGGCCAGCGCCAGGGTCGTCGGCGCCGCTTGCTGCATCTGGAACACCAGGCTGCGGTTGAAGCCGACCAGGATCGCCGCGATCAGGCCCAGACCGGGCCCCTGCCAGAGCCGGCCGTGGAAGTAGACCAGCACGACCACTAGGACGCCCGCCACGTAGCTCGGCAGGACGGTCGTGCGCGGGTCGCGGTCGGCGCTCAGCCCCAAGCCGATCGCCTCCAGCCAGGCATACAGCGGCGGCTGGAACGCCACCGCGCGGAACGCCCGCGCCTCCGGCGCCGGCTTGATCGCCGCCACCGCCGGGACCTGGTCGACCACCTGGCCGTCGAGCACCGCCAGGCCGCACAGGCCCCACCACGGGCCGGGCGGGTTCAGGTCCCAGTTGTTCAGCGCGTACAGGCCCGGCAGCACCGCCACCATCACGACCAGCGGGAAGAACATCGCCGACCTCGGCGCCGGCCGCAGCAGCGGACGCGCCAGCGGGATCGTCACCTCGTCCCGGACCCGGATCTCCCCCTTCGGCCGCACCGCCAGCCTTGGCTCCATGCGACGACCCGCCCCGTAATTCATGACGCTCCATGGTCTCCCTTCGCCACGAGGCCGAACAGTATCATAATTCGGATGAAGGGGCGAGGGGGGTTGAACCCGCGCCCCCATTCCGAAATCATTCGGGACGACAAGGCCCGCCTCTCTCTCGACTTCGCTCCCCCGTCGTGGGAAGGCCGGGCCTTTCGTCGGGTCCGTTGTGCGGACCCGACGAGCTGAAATCGCCCTGACGAGGAACATCGCGCCATGAACCCATGGTCTCATGATCGCTTCACGCGGTCCCTGATCCCCCTGCTCTTCCTGGCGGCGATCCTGCCGGGCTGTGGCCGGCAGCCGGCGGGGGACGACCGGGTGACGGTCTACTCGGCGCTCGACCGCGAGTTCTCCGAGCCGTTGCTCCGGGACTTCGAGCGCCGGACCGGCATCCGGGTCCTGCCCAAGTTCGACGTCGAGAGCACCAAGACGGTCGGCCTGGCGAACCTGATCATCGAGGAGGCGGCGTCCCCCCGGTGCGACCTGTTCTGGAACAATGAGGTCCTCAATACGTTGCGGCTCAAGGAGAAGGGGCTGCTCGCCCGGTTCCGTCCCGGGGCCGCCGCCGCCATCCCGCCGGCGTTCAAGGCCAAGGACGGCACCTGGTACGGCTTCGCCGCCCGGGCCCGCATCCTGCTCGTCAACACCCAGCTCATCCCCGAGGCCGACCGCCCGACCGGCATCCTCGACCTCCTCGACCCGAAGTGGAACGGGAAGATCGGCCTGGCCAAGCCGCTGTTCGGCACGACGGCGACGCACGCCGTCTGCCTGTTCTCGGCCTGGGGGGACGCGAAGGCCCGCGACTTCTTCTCCAGGCTGAAGGCCAACGGCGTCCGGGTTTATTCGGGCAACAAG
>JAFANO010000382.1 GCA_019232645.1 Planctomycetaceae bacterium
GAAAAAATTCCGATCAGCGGCTCTCCAGGACGCTTTCGCTGCGGAGGTAGATCTCCTTGAGCGAGTCGACGATCTCCGGGCTCGGCCGCTCCCACATCCCGCGGTCGACGGCCTCGAGCAATCGCTCGGCCATCGAGCGCAAGGCCCAGGGGTTCTTCTCCTGGAGGAACTGCTGGACATCCGGGTCGAGCAAATAGGCGCGGCCCAGGCCCTCGAACATCCAGTCGTCGATGACCTGGGCGGTCGCCTCGTAGCCGAACAGGTAGTCGACGGTCGCGGCCATCTCGAAGGCCCCTTTATACCCGTGCCGCATCACCGAGGCGATCCACTTGGGGTTGACCACCCGCGAGCGGAAGACCCGGCGCGCCTCGTCGGCGAGGTCGCGGACGCGGACATGCTCGGGGTTGGACGTGTCGCCGAAGTACGCCGCCGGGTTCTCGCCGGTCAGCGCGCGGATCGCCGCGATCATCCCGCCGTGGAACTGGAAATAATCGTCGCTGTCGAAGATGTCGTGCTCGCGGTTGTCCTGGTTCTGCACGGCCACCGCGACCTGACTGAGCCGTCGTCGGAACGGCTCGGCCGCGGCAACGCCGTGGTCCCGGGCCGTGTAGGCATACGAGCCCCAGTTGATGTAGACCTCGGCCAGGTCGGCGTCGCTCTTCCAGTTCCGCTCGTCGATCAGGTTGAGCAGGCCCGCCCCGTAGCTGCCCGGCTTCGAGCCGAAGACCCGGTACCGCGCCTGCCGCGCGGCCTGGCCGGGCGCGACCCCCTGCGACGCGAGCGCCTGCTCCTCCCGGCGGACGTGGCGGCGGAGGTAATTCCCCTCCTCGGGCTCGTCGGCCGACGCCACGAGCTCGACGGCGCGGTCGAGCAGCTCGACGACGTTGGGGAAGGCATCGCGGAAGAAGCCCGAGATCCGCACGGTCACGTCGATCCGGGGACGCCCCAGTTCCCCGAGGGGCACGAGCACCACCCCCTTCAGGCGACGGCTCTCCGGCACCCAGACCGGGCGGCAGCCCATCAGGTGCAGGATCTCGGCGATGTCGTCGCCGTGGGTCCGCATCGTGCTCGTGCCCCAGACCACGATGCCGACGCTCCGGGGATACTCGCCGTCGTGCTCGCCGCGGTATTTCTCGATCAGTTGATCGGCGGCCTGGGAACCGACTTTCCAGGCGGTCTCGGTCGGGATCGTGTGGATGTCGATGCTGTAGAAGTTGCGCCCGGTCGGCAAGATGCGGGCCATCCCCCGCGTCGGCGCGCCGCTCGGCCCGGCGGGGACGAAACGGCCGGAGAGGCCGCGGAGGGTGTTGGTGATCTCGTCGGTGGTCCGGTCGAGGCGGGGGATGATCTCCTCGATCATGAAATCAAGGCAGCGCGAGACCTCGGCGGAACGCGCCGGTTCGCCCGCGAAGGGGACCCGTCTCCCTCGATCCACGGAGCGGGCGATGTGGTCTCGCGCGATCAAGTCGATCGCATCCGCGAGGTCCCCCCGCGTCCAGACCGCTCCCGCGAGCCGATCGCGCTCTCGGAAGCGGGGCGAATCGAGGATCTCCCCGGGGAGTCCCGACAGCTCGTCCTCACGGATCGGCGTCCCGAGGTCTTCCGTCAGCCAGGACGGATCGATCCCGTACTGGCGTGCCAGGGACCCGCGGAGCGACGGGATCTCTCCATTCTCGAGGCGCAACATCGCCCGGATGAGTTCGATCCGCTGGTCATCGACCGGCGGCTCCCCCAGGATGTGCAACCCATCGCGGATCTGGGCATCCCCCAGCTCGCAGAGATACCCGTCGATCTCCTGGAGGAAGGCGTCGAACTCCTCGGCCTCGGGGCAGCGCTCGACCTTCAGGTCACGGTCGAGGTTGTTCTTGGTCACGAGCGACCAGATCTGCTGCGTGATCTGCGGCAGCTTGACCGGGTCGAGCGAGGCCATCCGATAGTATTCGTCGAGCAGTTGCTCGAGCCGGGCCAGGTCGTCGTAGGTCTCGGCCTTGGTCATCGGCGGGATCAGGTGGTCGATGATGACCGCATGGGCGCGGCGCTTGGCCTGGGTGCCCTCGCCGGGGTTGTTGATGATGTACGGGTAGAAGTTGGGCAGGTCGCTCAGCATGATCTCGGGATAGCACCCCGCCGACAGCGCCGTCGCCTTGCCGGGGAGCCATTCGAGGTTGCCGTGCTTGCCCATGTGCAGGACCGCGTGCGCGCCGAACTCATCCCGGAGCCAGCGATAGTACGCGAGGTAATGATGGGTCGGCGGCAGGTCGGGGCTGTGGTAGATCGCCATCGGGTCGGCGCCGAAGCCGCGCGGCGGCTGGATCCCGACGAAGACGTTGCCGAAGATCACGCCGGGGATGGCCAGCCGGTCATCGATCCGGCCGACGTCGCCGGGGGGGACGCCCCATTGCTCGACCATCGCGCGGCGCGACGCGGCGGGCAGCTCGTTGAACCAGCGGTCGTAGGTGGCCGGGCTCACGTGGCCGACGGCGTCCCGCAACTGGTCGTCGGTGAGGAACTCCTCGTCGTTCGTGCAGCGGTCGATCAGCTGGTGCATCAGCGCGTCGCCGTCGAGCGGCAGGTCGCCGACCGTGTAGCCGGCGTTGCGCAGGGCCCGGAGCAGGCCCATCACCGAGGCGGGGGTGTCGAGGCCCACGCCGTTGCCGATCCGGGCGTTCTTCGTCGGATAGTTGCCGAAGAGGATGGCGACGCGCCTCTCGGCGTTCGGCGTGCGACGGAGCCGGGCGAAGTGGAGCGCCAGCCGCGCCACATAGTCGACGCGATCGGGCTTCGGGACATAGGATCGGATCGCCGTCCCCAGGCGCTCGTCGTAGGTCCCCTCCTCCTTGAAGCTGATGGCGACGGTGTTGAGCCGGCCGTCGAACTCGGGCAGGACGACGTTCATCGCCGTGTCGCGCGGGGTCAGGCCGGCGGCGCT
>JAFANO010000429.1 GCA_019232645.1 Planctomycetaceae bacterium
GACGGTATACGCCCTCGCCAAAGGGTACGTCGCGGTGATGCCGGCGCCCAAGGTGGCCCCGGAGGTCGCGTGGCCGGAGGTCAAGGGGATCGCCGAGCGGATGCATGCCGAGGGGCTCGTGCACGCCACGCCGCAGGACGACGACCTGTTCCTGCTCTTGAGGAAGTAGCCCGCCATGGCGCTGGCCACGTTCAGTGTCTCGGAAGTCCGCGTGGCGGCTACCTGCCCGCGGATCTCATACTTCGACGCCGAGCACACCCGGCGCAACGGCCTGAAGGGCCGGTCCATGACCCGGCTCTGGAAGGCGGGCGACGTCGAGGCGGCGTGCGGTTCCCTGTTCCACGGCGCCGTCGAGGCGTTCAACCGCCGGGCCCTCGATGCCCCCGAGGTCCGTGCCGCCCTGGACGGCGACCCGGACCCTCGGGCCATCGAGCGCCGGCTCCGCGCGTTCCTCAACCGCAACTGTGTCAATCTCGACGCCCTGGCCAGGAAGCCCCCCGCGCAGCAGCAGGCGTTCATCCGGGCCGTGGAAATCTACATGGGCGAGCTGTCCGACATCCTCGGCGACGCCCTCGCCCGCGGCAAGCCGGCCGGGGACGTCCTGGATCAGCTCTTCGGCGACCGCCGGCGCCGGGTCGACGTGACGTTCCAGGTCGGTCCGAACGGCGAGCCGGTTCGCGTCGTCGGCGTCCTCGACTACGTCTTCTACGACTGGCGGACCGCCCACCACCGGATCATCGACTACAAGCTGACCCCGGCCGGCGAGCCGAGCAATGACCTGTTCCAGGTCGCCCTCTACGCGCAGATGCACAACGTCCAGCACCGGACCGAGCCAGACGTCGGCGTACTCTACCTACACCCCGAGCGGCTCATGGTCGAGCTGAAGTGGGAGCAGGTCCGCGGCCAGCGGCACAAGCTGTTCGACCTGCTGGCGTCGCTGGCTGAATGGGTCCGCTACGACGAGGCGAGCGGGTCGGGCCTGAAGCCACCCGGCGAGCCGTCCTACTGCCCGCTCTGCAAGTGGGACAAGGGCGGCGCGTGCGCCAGCCGGCTTGGCCCCAAGCACGAGGGCCGGAAGTTCCGCCACTGGATCGACTCCGCCACGCGCGGCTCGAGTCCCGCCGAGCCCGTGATCGGCGTCCACGCCTCGGACGGGCCGACCCGCGCCTGGGCGGGGGAAGTCGACGGAAACGGTCCGTCCGGGGAGGAGGAGACGCCCGACGCGCTCCGGATCGGGACGACCGTCGACGGGGGCCGGCCCGTGGGGCTGCCGCTGGCGGCCCTGCCGACGCATGTCGCCGTCGTCGGGGCGGCCGGCAGCGGCAAGACCTGGATGGCCAAGGTCGTCGCCGAGGAGGCCATCCGCCTCGGAATCCCGGTCCTGGCCGTCGATCCCCAGGGAGACCTCGTCCAGTTCCTCCGCCCCGCGCCCGAATCGGTGAGCCTCTCTGTCGAGGACCGGGCGCTGCGCCGCGCGTTCCTCGACCGAGTCGAGCCGAGGGTCTGGACCCCCGGCTCCTCGCACGGCCGGCGCCTGAGCCTCGACCCGATCCGCCTCGCCGGGCGGGGCGAGCTGGCGCGGATCGCCGACCCCGGCCGTCGCGAGGAGGAATGGGAAGGGATGCTGGCCGTCGCCGCCGCCCAGCTCGTGGGCCTGGCCAAGGTCGGCGGCGAGACGGACTCGCAGCAGACGTTCTTGCTCCAGGTGCTCCGGGCGCTGGCCTCCGGCGCCGAGGGCCTCGACATGAGCCTCGGCGCCCTCGCCGCCGCGGCCTCCGCCCCCGAGACCGTCGGCCTGGACGACCCGGACCGGTTGATCAGGAAGTCGGAGCGCGAGAAACTGGCCCGCAAGCTCAACGGTCTGTGCGTCGGCCCGGCCGCCGGCCTCTACGGCGGCGGGCGTCGGCTCGACCTGGACGCGATGTGCCGGCCCGACACCCCTGGCCGGACGCCCCTGAACGTCATCTACCTGAACGCGCTCGCCGACGACGACCAGAAACACTTCTTCGTCGCCGCGCTGGCGGCCGAGATCTACCGCTGGATGATCACCGGGCTCGACGCCGTGCCGGGCCGGCCCAGCGTCCTCTTCTACCTCGACGAGGCCCGCGACTACATCCCCGCCGGGGCGGCCAAGCCCCCGGCCAAGGCCCCCCTGATCCGGCTGTTCACCCAGGGGCGCAAGTACGGCGTCGCCTGCCTGCTCTGCACCCAGAGCCCGCGCTCGGTGGATTACAACGCCTTCGGCAATTGCAGCACGAAGCTCGTCGGCCGCCTGGAAAGCGCCCAGGACCTGGAGCGGGTCGCCGAATGGTTCGCCACCGGAGGCCCCGCCCCGCCCTGGCTGTCGGGCCGCACGGGGGCCGAAGCCGGCAGCTTCGTCGGCCGCTGGCCGGAGATGCCCCCGGAACTGGAAGGGCGGGCGATCCGGAGCCGTCCCCTGTTCTCGCTCCACGAGGGGGCCTGGTCTCCCGATCGCCTCGAGCGCGAGATCGGGGCCGGGCCGTCGGCGGGCCGCCCCCGAGGCGAAGGCGCCCGCAACATCAGAAGCCCCACATGAGCCGCGGCGCCTCGCCGGGGGTGGCCGGGAGGGGCCCTCGATCGACATGCGAGGGCCCCCTCTCATCGCGGGCCGGAACCCGCCTTGCCCTGAGCGGCCCGGGCGGATAGCTTGAGATCGATTCGGGCGGAGGGCCAATGGGCGGGAGGGGATCCATCGCATGAGACGAATCCTTGTGACTGGCGGCTGTGGGTTCATCGGCGCGAACTTCGTCCGGCTGGAGCGCGAGGCGTATCCGGACCTCGAGATCACGAACCTCGACGCGCTGACCTATGCCGGCAACCCCGACAACCTCGCGGGCCTGGAGTCCGAGCCCCGGTATCGGTTCGTCCGTGGCGACGTCGCCGACCAGGCGATGGTCATGAAGCTGGTGGCCGAAGGGGACTTCGACGCGATCGTCCACTTCGCGGCCGAGAGCCACGTCGACCGCTCGATCGACGACGCCGCGCCGTTCCTGAGGACCAACGTCGTCGGCACCCAGTGCCTGCTCGACGCGGCGCGCGCCGCCGGCACGCCGAGGTACGTCCAGGTCTCGACCGACGAGGTCTACGGCACGCTCCAGCCCGACGATCCCCCCTTCTCCGAGGCGACCCCGCTGGCCCCCAACAGCCCCTACGCCGCCAGCAAGGCGGGCGCCGACCTGCTCGTCCGCGCCGCGCACCACACGCACGGGATGAATACCGTCATCACCCGCTGCTCGAACAACTACGGGCCCTACCAGTTCCCCGAGAAGCTGATCCCCCTGTTCGTCACCAACGCCCTGGCCGACATCCCCCTGCCCGTCTACGGCGACGGCCGGCAGGTCCGCGACTGGATCCACGTCGCCGACCACTGCCGGGGGGTCGACGCCGCGCTCCGACGCGGGCGGCCCGGCGCGATCTACAACTTCGGCGGCCGGAGCGAGCGGTACAACATCGACGTCACCCGCGCCGTGCTCAAGTTGACCGGCAAGCCCGAGTCGCTGATCCGGCACGTCACCGACCGCCCCGGCCACGATCGCCGCTACGCCGTCGATTGCTCGAAGGCCGAGGCCGAGCTGGGCTGGCACGCAACCACCACCTTCGAAGACGGCCTGGCCGCAACCGTCGACTGGTATCGCTCTCATGCACGGTGGGTCGAGCGCGTCCGCTCGGGGGCCTATCGCCACGCGTGAGGAAGAGGGATTTCACCACAGAGGACACAGAGAGCACAGAGAGAAAGACAGAGAAGAGAGAAAGACGAGAAAGAAAAAATAAATTAGATTAATTAACTTAATAGTTTAAAATAAATAATTAATAATTTTCGTCTCTCTTCCCTCTCTTTCTCTCTCTCTGTGCTCTCTGTGTCCTCTGTGGTGAAATCCCTTTATTTATAATGGGTCTCGCGCATGCGCGTCCTGGTGACCGGTGTCTCGGGGTTCGTGGGGGGTCACCTGGCCGAGCACTTGATCGACTCGGGTGACCTGGTGGTGGGGCTCTCGGCGTCTGGCCGGTGGCCCGAGGGGTTGTCGGGGCTGGCGCTGGCGCGGCAGGTCCGGCTCGAGGCGTTCGACTTTGCCGAGGGGGCCGAGTCGGACCTGGCCGACCTGATCGGCCGGAAGCGGCCCGAGGCGATCTACCACCTGGCCGCGCAGGCGAACCCGCAGGCGAGCCTCTCCGACCCTCGGGGGACCTGGGCGCTGAACCTGGGCGGGGCGCTGAATCTGCTCGAGGCGGTCAAGGCGTCGGGGCTGAAGCCCCGGGTCGTGCTGGTCGGCTCGGGGGTCTGCTACGGCAACCCCGCGCCCGAGGACCTGCCGGTCTCCGAGTCGTGCCCGCTCCGCCCGAACAACCCGTACTCGGCGAGCAAGGCCGCGGCCGACCTGCTGGGGATCCAGCACTTCCTGTCGTACGGCACCGACGTGGTGATGGTCCGCCCGTTCAACCACGCCGGCCCTCGACAGATGTCGACGTACGTGCTGAGCGGCCTGGCGCGGCAGGTCGCCGAGGTCGAGGCCGGGCTCAAACCCCGGGTGGAGGTCGGCAACCTGGAGGTCGTCCGCGACTTCACCGACGTCCGCGACGTCGTCCGCGGCTATCGCCTGCTCGCCGAGCGGGGCGCCCCGGGCGAGGTCTACAACCTCGGCTCGGGCCGGGGGACCAGGATCGCCGACGCGCTGGAGGCGCTCCGGTCGCTGGCGCGCGCGGCCGTCGAGATCCACGTCGATCCCGCGCGGGTCCGCCCGGTCGATCAACCGCTGCTCGTCGCCGACGCCTCCAAGCTCCGCGCCGCCACCGGCTGGGAGCCGCGGTTCTCGATCTCCCAGACGCTGGCCGATATGTTGGACTACTGGCGAGACGCCGTGAAACGCTGACGAGCGACGAGGAGGGTGAGGCGGCGATGGCGACCGAGACCTCGGGCCTGCAGGCGGCCCTGCACATCACGACCCGCGTCCAGCCCGGCAACAAGATCGAGATCATCGCCCCCGAGCTGATCGAGGGCGAGGCTGTCGAGGTATTCCTCGTCCTGCCGCGCCAGGCCGAGCCGCCGCGCCGCTCGGCGCTGGAGATCATCGAGTCGCTGCCACCCGGACCCCGGTCCTACCCGACATGGGAGGAGTTCGAACGGCGATTCCAAGGGGAGCGCGACTCGTGGGAGCGCTGAGCCTGCCGACCTCCGGCCTGGTCTATGTGGACACTCAGATTCTGATTTACACTGTCGAGCGTCACCCCGTTTACGAACCACTCCTCCGACCACTATGGCAAGCGGTACAGTTGGGCACGTTCGCGGTGACCAGCAGCGAATTGGCGTTGCTGGAGACACTCGTCCAGCCTATCAGGAACAGCGATCGTGCGCTCCAAAGGGACTACGAACAGTTCCTGTGCAGATCAGAACTTCAACTGCTCCCCAT
>JAFANO010000459.1 GCA_019232645.1 Planctomycetaceae bacterium
TGATCGAGGCCATCCGGCGGCTCGACCTCAGCAGGAGCGACGAGGGGTCGGACGTCCCTCGAGGGCCCCAGATCATCGCCGTCACGGCGGCGGCCGGCGGCGTCGGCTGCACGTCGCTTGCCGTCAACCTCGCGACGACACTGGCCAAGTCCTCGAAACATGAGGTCGTCCTCGTCGACTTCGACCTGCTGTTCGGCTCGACCGACGCTTGCCTCGACCTCGTCCCCGACCACTCGATCCTGGAGGTCGTCCAGAACATCGAACGCCTCGACCTGACCCTGCTGAAGCGGACCCTGACCCGCCACGACTCCGGGCTCTACCTCCTGCCCCGCCCGACCGCGATGAATGACGCGGTCAAACTCGACCCCGAGCTGCTCCGCCGCGGCATCGTGATGCTCCAGGCCGCGTTCGCCTCGGTCGTCATCGACACCAGCAAGGGGTTCCAGTCGACCGATTTCGTCGCCTTCGAGATGGCCGACGTCATCCTCATGGTCGTCGAGCTCAACCTGACCTGCCTGAGGAACACGGCGCGGTTGCTCCAGCTCTTCCAGGAGTTCGACGGTCTGGTCGAACGGGTCAGGTTGATCGCCAACCGTGTGGGGGCGTTCGACTCGGACATCAGCATCCGCAAGGCCGAGGAGACGCTCAAGATGCCGATCACCTGGCGGGTCCCCAACGACACGAAGGTCTTCCGCTTGGCGCGGTCGAAGGGGGTCCCAATCGACGTGGTCGCGGCGGGGAGCAAGATCCACCAGTCGCTCCTGGCCATCGCCCGGGCGCTGCAGCCCTTCCCGGCCGCCGAGACGGCCAAGGCCCGCAAGGGGCTGTTCACGGCCTTCTTCTAGTGCAGGACCAAAGGACCTGTTGTGCGCATCCCCCTCTTCGTAGGGTAGGCTTCAGCCTGCCGTCCGACTCGCCTGGAAGGCAGGCTGAAGCCTACCCTACAGGATCACACAACAGGTCGATTGAAACCGCACGAGGAATCCCCGATGGAAATCATCGCCAACGTCCTCTTCGTCCCCCTCCCGAGACAGGCCCGGGCCGGGGACTCCGCGGAACACGCCTGAATCCGCGTCGAACCGAGATCGCCGCCGGAGTGCTTCGCCATGCTCAAAGGATTCGGAAGGACCCCGTTCGGACCCCGCACCACCCCGGGCCTGGGCGCGGCCCCGACGTCGGCCGACGAGCCCCCGCCCTTGCCGAGCGAGGCCCCGCCGCCGCCCAAGCCGACCCCGCCTCCCCCCGCCGCGGCCCGCCCCCGCGAGGCGCCCAAGGAGCCCAACCCGGCCGACGAGGCCTACGAGACGCTCAAGCGCCACATCCACATGCGCCTGGTCGACCGGCTCGACCTCAACCGCGTCACCGAGATGGACCCGAGCACGCTCCGGGGCGAGGTCCGGAACGTGGTCGAGCACCTCTGCGACTCCGAGAACCCCCTGCTCAACCGCAACGAGCGGATGCGGCTGGTCAACGAGATCCTCGACGAGACCTTCGGGTTCGGGCCGCTCGAGCTGCTGCTCAAGGACGAGAAGATCGCCGATATCATGATCAACGGCCCGCGCAAGATCTTCGTCGAGAAGGAGGGTCGGATCCAGCGCTCGGAGGTCGTCTTCCGCGACGACGAGCACCTGCTCCAGATCATCGACCGGATCGTCTCGCGGGTCGGCCGGCGGGTCGACGAGGCCTCGCCGATGGTCGACGCCCGGCTCCCCAACGGGTCGCGGTTCAACGCCATCATCCCCCCGCTGTCGCTCGACGGCGCCACGGTCACCATCCGGATGTTCGGCTCGCGGCCGCTGACCAAGGACGACCTGCTCCGGTTCAAGGCGTTCACGCCCGAGATGCTGGCGCTGATGGAGGCGGCCATGAGGGCCCGGCTCAACATCATCATCTCGGGCGGCACCGGCTCGGGCAAGACGACCCTGCTCAACACCCTCTCCAGCTTCATCCAGCCCGACCACCGCGTCATCACCATCGAGGACGCCGCCGAGCTCCAGCTCCAGCAGGACCACGTCGTCCGGCTCGAGACCCGGCCGCCCAACATCGAGGGCCGGGGCGCCGTCACCGCCACCGACCTGGTCAAGAACGCCCTCCGGATGCGGCCCGACCGGATCATCATCGGCGAGTGCCGCGGCGCCGAGACGCTCGACATGATCCAGGCCATGAACACCGGCCACGAGGGCTCGATGACCACCGTCCACGCCAACTCCCCGCGCGACGCCCTGTCGCGGCTCGAGACGATGATCAGCATGGCCGGCCTCGAGCTGCCGATCCGCGCCCTGCGGTCGCAGTTCGCCTCGGCCATCGACCTGATCATCCAGGCGAGCCGGCTCCAGGGCGGGCCGAGGAAGGTCGTCAGCATCTCCGAGGTCATCGGCATGGAGGGCGACATGATCATCATGCAGGAGATCTTCGCCTTCCGGCAGCTCGGCATCGACGGCAACAGCCGCGCCTACGGCGAATTCATCGCCACCGGCGTCCGGCCCACGTTCATGGACCGCCTGGAATACGCGGGCTGCGCCCTCGCGCCCGACCTGTTCCGCGCCCGGACCCTGCTCAAGGACTGAAAGGCGAGTCGCCATGCGGAGCGCAACCCAATCGCGTCGGGGGATCGGGGTCGCGGGACGGCACAGGGTCGTCCCCCGATCGCGACGTCCCCGACCACCAAGATCCGGGGCACGCGTCCCCATCGGAGGACTCGCGGCATGAACGACCCCATGGTCATCTCGATGGCCGTCGGCGTGGGGGTCATCGCGCTGATCGGCGGCCTCTTCTTCGTGATGACGAAGCAAAGCGATCCCGCGTCGCTGGCCGAGCAGCGGCTCGACGGCCTCAACCTCAAGCCCCCGACGAAGGGGAAGCCCGACCCGGCCAAGGGGATTCTGCTCCGGCCGCCGGCCATCGACCAGGAGCAACTGACGTCGCTGCTCAGGATCCTGCCCAACCTCGACAGCCTGAACAAGCTCTACGAGCAGGCCGACGTCAACCTGCCGTTCAACCGGTTCATGGCGATCGCCGCCGGGTTGGCGACGATGGGGGCGGTGGTCGGGTTCGTCTTCAAGCTGCCGGTCTGGCTGCTCCCGTTCGGGTCGGTCCTCCTGGGGATCACCCCGTTCTTCTGGCTGCTGCACCGCAAGCGGGTCCGGGTCAAGAAGTTCCTCGAAGGCATGCCCCAGGCCGTCGAGCTGATCAGCCGGGGCCTCCGCGCCGGGCACGGCCTGGCCTCGGCGATGCACGTGGTGGCCGAGGAGATGAAGGGGCCGGTCGCCGTCGAGTTCGGCCGCGTCTTCGAGGAGCAGAACCTGGGGTTCCCGCTCGAGCTGGCGCTGCGGGAGATGGCCGATCGGATCCCGCTGGTCGACGTCCGCTTCTTCGTGACCGCCGTCATCATCCAGCGCACCACCGGAGGCGACCTGGCCGAGGTCCTCGACAAGATCGGCCGCCTGATCCGCCAGCGGTTCGAGCTGGCCGGGCACGTCAAGTCGCTGACGGCCGAGGGCCGCCTCTCGGGCATCGTCCTGCTGGCGCTGCCCCCCGGCCTGCTCGCCTTCCTCTCGTTCTCCAACTACGGCTACGTGAGCGTCCTGTTCAACACCCCCACCGGCACCAAGATGCTCGCCATCACCGCCGGCCTCCAAATCCTCGGGGCGCTGGTGATCAAGAAAATCATCGCAATCAAGGTATGATTGGTCTACTCACTTGGGACACCATCATCCCCTTCTCCGTCTTCCTGGCGATCACGCTGGGGGTCTGGGAACTCTTGTCGGCGATCGCCGACCGGCCGGTGAACGCCGAGGAGCGGCTCCGTCGGGTCAGCGCCGACCCGACGGTGCGGAAGAACGAGGCCTCGACCCTGGCGATGCATCAGGAGCGGCTCCAGGCGAAGGTGGCGGATGCCGCGAAGAAGTTGGGCCAGGCGAGCCGGCCCAAGGACGAGGTCGAGCTGGGCAAACTCCGGCTCCGGCTGCTCAACGCGGGCTTCCGGGGCGAGCAGGCGGTGCTCGTCTTCTGCGGCCTGAAGCTGATCTGCCTCCTGGCCGGGCTGGGGATCTCGGTCCCGCTGATCGCCCCGCGGTACGGCCTGACCCCGGCGAGCCTGAGCTACATCCTGATGGCGGGGTGCCTGGGGTTCTACGTGCCGGACGTCATCGTCAACCACCTGAAGAAGCGTCGGGCCGAGTCGATCTTCCTGTCGCTGCCCGACGCGCTCGACCTGATGGTCGTCTGCGTCGAGGCCGGGCTGGGCCTCGACTCGGCGATGCGGCGGGTGGCCTCCGAGCTGCAGTCGGCCTGCCCGGTCCTCTGCGACGAATTCGCGATCGCCAACTTCCAGGTCCAGATGGGCCGGGCGCGGAAGGACGTCCTCCGCGACCTGGGGACCCGCACGGGCGTGGACGACGTCCGCGCGCTGGCCGCCGTGATCATCCAGGCCGAGAAGTTCGGCTCGAGCATCGGCACCGCGCTGCGGGTCCAGTCGGACGCGATGCGGATCAAGCGCCGGCAGCTCGCCGAGGAGCGGGCCGCCAA
>JAFANO010000487.1 GCA_019232645.1 Planctomycetaceae bacterium
CGGATCGCGTCGTCCCATCATCCCCTCAGGCCACAGCATCCCGACGGCGCGTCGCCAGCGCCGTCTCTCCGGCTCATTCTACGGCCCACTCGTCCCGCGAGAAGGCATGGAGGCACGTGTCGAGGATCGGGGATGAATCCGCGCGATTCATCGTCATTCGGAGGACGGCTTATCGGGAATATTCGTTTTCTCCGCCCGAATTTCCGAGGTCCTCCCTCACCACATCGCGCCGTCAGTCATAATTCAAGCGGGACAAGACCGGTCTTTCCAGATGGAACCCCGCGCCGAGTTGGCGCACTGGAAGGGGGTCACTCATGCAAGACCCACAGAAGTCCGGGCCGCGCCTCGGGCATGCCGGAGTGCGCCGGTCGGGGTTCACGCTCATTGAGCTCTTGGTGGTGATTGCGATCATCGCGGTGCTGATCGCCCTGCTCTTGCCGGCGGTGCAGGCGGCGCGCGAGGCGGCCCGCCGGTTGCAGTGCCTCAACAACCTGAAGCAGATCGGCCTGGCGCTGCACAACTATCACGACGCGGTCGGGTGTCTTCCCTGGGGACAGGGCGAAGGAGAGAAATGGCAAGACTGGTCGGCGCATTCGCAGTTGCTCCCCTACCTGGAGCAGGGGGCCCTCTTCAACGCGCTCAATTTCAGCACGCTGGTCGTCAACGGCTGTCGCCCGGACGGGAAATGTCCCGAGAATTCGACGGCGAAAAATAGCCAGATCAACATCTTCCTCTGCCCCTCCGACCTCAACCGCCTGACGACTCCGGAGGGCCACAACAACTACGTGGCCTGTAGCGGCTCGGGGGCCGATACGACCGCCCAGCGTGGCCCCTTCATGGGCCCGTTCCTCGGACCGGACCCGAATAATCGAGCCAACGCCCAGGTCCTCTCGTTCCGCGACATCACCGACGGCCTGAGCCAGTCCGCAGCCTTCAGCGAGAAGGTCAAGGGGATCGGCAGTAGCAACGTCCACGACTCCGTGAAGCCCACCTCTTTCGTCGTCCAGCTGGACGAGCCCGCGAACCCCAGCGAACCGGACCTTTACTCCCAGCTGTGCCTGGCGCAAGATCCGGCCACGGCCACTCCGGCGAGCGGTTGGGGTTATACCGACGGTTTGGGGGGTGGGACGGGCGGAAGCTGGGCCATCGGCTACCCGGTCCACACTCGATACACCCACGTAATGCCCCCCAACACGTGGAGCTGCGACTGGGGCAACGAGAGCAACGGCATCCAAGGCACCCTCACGGGAGGCGCCCACACGGCCAGCAGTCACCACCCGGGCGTCGTCAACGTCCTGTTCTGCGACGGCTCGATCAAGGCAATCAAGGATAGCATCAGTCTCTCGGTCTGGTGGGCGCTTGGCACGATCGGCAAAGGCGAGGTCGTCTCGGCCGATACCTATTGATCCGTCCAGTCGGGCGCGGCGAGCGCGATCTGGCGATCGGCCCCCATCGGCATGACCCCCCGGAGCCAGAGGTGGTCGTCCACGGAGACCACCCGCTTGATCCTGCCACCAAACAGGGGATGGCCGATTGGCGGGGAAACAGGATTGTTGAACGTTGCCAGAGGGACCTCGAGCTCGGCGGCGCCCCGCCCGGGAGATTCTCGATCCCGGGTGCCTCGAATGTATCGCCAGCGGACGTAACGTGATACTGTCTCCTTGGGGCCGCCCGATGCGCCGGTCTCGACGATCCGCAAAGCCCGGGCCTGAGGAGGGGATCGCCCGATGTCCGCAACGCCCGCCGTCGCCTGGCGCGAGGTCTGCAAGTCGTATCCCGACGGCCATCAGGCGCTGCGCGGGGTGAGCCTGGAGGTCGCGGCGGGCGAGTGCCTGGCCGTCCTGGGCACGAGCGGCTCGGGCAAGACGACGCTCCTGAAGATGGTCAATCGGCTGATCGAGCCGACCTCGGGCGCGGTCCTGGTGCGCGACGTGCCGACGTCGGAGTGGGAGCCGATCGCGCTCCGGCGATCGATCGGCTACGTCATCCAGGACGCCGGGCTGATGCCGCACCTCGACATCCTGGCCAATGTCGGCCTGGGACTCCGGGTCCAAGGGCGGCCCCGGGCGGAGCGCGACGAGGAGGCGCGCGAACGCCTGGAGCTGGTCGGGCTCGATCCGTCGCGGTTCGCGCGGTTGAGGCCGCATCAGCTCAGCGGCGGCCAGCGGCAGCGGGTCGGGGTCGCCCGAGCCCTGGCCGCCGACCCCGACCTGATCCTGATGGACGAGCCCTTCGGGGCGCTCGACCCGATCACCCGGCGCGAGCTCCAGGATGAGTTCCGCCGCCTCCAGCGGCGGCTGGGCAAGACCGTGGTCTTCGTCACCCACGACATCCGCGAGGCCTGCCGGATCGCCGACCGCCTGGCCCTGGTCGCCCACGGCCGGCTGGTCCAGCACGGCCGGGCCGTCGACCTGCTCGAGCGGCCGACGCACGACTTCGTCCGTGCCTTCTTCCGTGAGGCCGAGGCCATCGACGCAGTCACGGAGAAGGAAGGACCATGACCGGCCTGCTCGACCTGGCCTGGTCGGAGCGCCGCGCGCTGCTGGCGGCGACCGCCGCGCACCTCGACCTGGTCGTCGAAGCGCTGGCTCTGGCCGTCGCGCTGGGCGTGCCGCTCGGCATCCTGGCCACGCGGTCCCGCGCCGCCGAGCGCGCGGTCGTCGGCCTGGCCAACGTGCTCCAGACGGTCCCGAGCCTGGCGCTGCTCGGGTTCCTGTTGAGCGTCTTCGGCGGCCAGATCGGCAAGCCCCCCGCGCGCGCGGCGCTGGTCGTCTACGCGCTGCTGCCGATCATCAAGAACACGATCCTCGGCCTCCGGAGCATCGACCGGGGCGTGGCCGAGGCCGCGCTCGGGCTGGGCATGACCGCCTGGCAGCGCCTGACGGTCGTCGAGCTTCCCCTGGCCGTGCCGATCCTGCTGGGGGGCGTCCGGGTCGCGACCGTCGCCTCGGTCGGCATGGCGACCATCGCGGCCGCCATCGGCGCCAAGGGGCTGGGGAGCTACATCTTCCGGGGGGTCGCGCTGGCCGACACCCGGCTGATCCTGCTCGGCTCGATCCCCGCGGCGCTGCTGGCCCTGGCCTGCGACGCCGCGCTGGGCGAAATCGAGCGCGCCCTCGACCCGACCCGCCCGAGGCACTCGCGTCCCCGGGCCGCGCTGGCCATCGTGGCGGTCCTGGGGCTGCTGGGCCTGGCGGCCTGGGGCTGGTGGGCCGACCGCCCGGCGTGGTCGCGGGGCCCGTCGATCGTCATCGGCTCGAAGGACGGCGGCGAGATGCTCCTGCTCGGCCACATGCTCGCCGACCTGGTCGAGGCCCACGCCGGCGTGACGGTCGATCGCCGCTTCAACCTGGGCGGCACGCTCGTCTGCTACAACGCACTGCGGCGGGGCGGGCTCGACGCCTATCTCGAGTACACCGGCACCGCCCTGACGACCATCCTGAAGGAACCGCCGCGGAACGACCCGGCCGGGGTGCTTGGGCGCGTCCGCGAGGCCCTGGCCCGGCGCGACGGCGTCGCCTGCCTCGACCCGCTCGGCTTCGAGAACACGTTCGTTCTGCTGATGCGCCGCGAGCAGGCCGAGCGGCTCAAGGTCCGGACGATCTCCGACCTGCGCCGGCACCTCGGGACGATCCGCCCCGGGTTCGGGCCCGAGTTCATGAACCGGCCCGACGGCTATCCGGGCCTGGTCGAGGCCTACGGCCTGGACTTCGCACGCGCCCCGCGCGAGATGGACCGCAACCTCCTCTATCAGGCCGTCGCGCAGGGCTCGATCGACCTGGCCGCGGGCGACTCGACCGACGGCCGGATCGTCGCGCTCGACCTGGTCGAGCTGGAGGACGACCGCCGCTACTTCCCTCCCTACGAGGCCGTCCCCTTGGTCCGCCAGGAGACCCTGCGGCGCCACCCCGCCCTGTCGAGGGCACTGAACCGGCTCGCGGGCAAAATCGACGCCCGGACGATGCGACGGCTCAATCACGAGGTCGATGGCTTCCGCCGCGATCCGGCGACGGTCGCGCGCGAGTTCCTCCGCTCACTGGGTCTGCTGTAGGATCGGCGACGATCGCGCCCGAAGGCTCGCGCGCCAGCTCGCTTGGCCCCTGGCGATCGGCCTGCTGGGCCCGTGGACCATCTTCTATGCATTCCGGATCTTTTGTGCACTTTGTCCGGATTTCACATTTGAGATTTCCAATTTCAAATCAGCAGATCGGTGCACGAAATTCCTGGGATCCGTATCCCTCCCTCCCCCCGAAAGGAGGAAAGGACCGAAGTCTCAGCCCCGCGACTCGGCCATCAATGCCCGGTAGGCGGCGACGGCCATCCGGTCGCACGCCTCGTTCTCCGGGTGGCCGTTGTGGCCCAGGACGAACGAGACCTTGACCTGATGACGCGCCAGGAGTTCGTCGAGCCGCTGCCAGAGATCGAGGTTCACGACCGGCTTGAATTGGGCGCCTTGCTTGCGTCGCCATCCCTGCGCCTTCCACTTGGGCATCCAGTCGCGGATCCCCTTGCCGACGTACTCGCTGTCGGTGACCAGCTCGACCCCGCAGGGGCGTTTCAAGCTGGCCAGCCCCTCGATGACGCCTGTCAACTCCATCCGGTTATTGGTGGTCGCGGGCTCCGCCCCCGACGCCTCGAGGACCTTGCCGCTGGCCGGATGTTTCAGGATGTACGCCCAGCCCCCGGGGCCGGGGTTGCCGCTGCATGCGCCGTCGGTGAAGAGCTGCACCCGATCGGCCGGCGCTTTGGAATCCGTTGCCATGAGACGATCCCCTCACGCGGCGGGAACGACGGTGAACACGCCCTCGGCCCCGGCCGGTCCCGGAGGATTCGGATCACGCCGTCGGGGGGAGGCGTGGATTGTCGCGTGACATGGGTCGCTCCCCCGTTGACCACGATCCGACCACGACGCTGGGGGGTGCCAGGATCAATACTTCCGGACGACGCCGACGAGGACGCCGAGGATCTTGACGCGATCGCGGTAGATCGGCTTCATCGTCTGGTTGGCGGGCTCGAGCCGGACGCGGTTGCGCTCGCGGAAGAACCGCTTCAGGGTCGCCTCGCCGTCGTCGTCGCGGACGGCGACGATCTGGCCGTCGCGGGCCTGCTCCTGGCGCTGGATGACGACGTAATCGCCGTCGGCGATGTGCTCCTCGATCATCGAGTCGCCCGAGACGCGGAGGGCGAACTTGTCGTCGGAGTCCTCCCACTCGGTGAAGGCGAGTTCCTCGTCCTGCTCGACGGCCTCGATCGGCTGGCCGGCCGCGATCCGGCCCACGAGCTTCAGGCCCGTCGGCCGCGCCGAAGTCGGATCGTCGAGGAGCTGGATGGCCCGCGACATGTTCGGCTCGCGGTGGATCAGCCCCTTCTTCTGCAGCGCCTTGAGGTGACACATCACTCCATTCGGGCTCTTGATCTCGAACTCGATACCGATCTCACGGACGGTCGGCCCGTAACCGCGGCCCCGGATCTTACTGCGGATGAAGTTGTAGATCTCGCGCTGTCGCGTCGTCAACGAGTCAAGGTCGGCCATGGGTGATGGCTCCGATCTGGCGGGGAAGGATGGCCAGGGTTGGTGAGGGTTCCCACGTACGGACGATC
>JAFANO010000553.1 GCA_019232645.1 Planctomycetaceae bacterium
ACCAAGTCTATTGGTTTTGGGCCTGGGCTCCAGAGTGATGAATCGACGACTCTATCACGCTGGATCACTCTACCATGAAAGGATGGGTGGGGTGGTCCCGCCCCGGAGCGCGGACCATTCCGGGTCGCGTATCACTCGGTAACAACGGCCCGACAATCGACCAAACACAAGAGAAAAAAAACCGAGGGGCCTTCTAAGGCTTCCCTGCATGCATCTGCGAACGGGCGAGCGGCCCCGATGCTCGGTGGCAAGTCTCCGGTGCCACCCATGAACGCACTGAGTTGTTGGTCTGCGGTCGGGTCGTTGTGGAGTAGAGGCCCCTGCTGTCTTGCGGAACGGCTGAGTCATTGATTTTTCCACGAATGAGGAGGAGGGTGGTGAAGCAGTTTCACCCGAGGGGCTCGCGTCCCCCTTTTCTCTGTTCGTTCGGTTCCCAGATCATGCGGTGATTTTCGCGTCGGCCGGGTCCGGGGTCGCCTCCGACCTCGCTCGGGCTTCGCCAGGGAAGGAGTTTGCAAATGTCCACAGTCAGCACGAACCTGAAGTCAGGAACCAAGGTCACCAAGAAGGCAGCCAGGGAAGCCGAGCAGAGGCTCAAGAAGGCGCAGCGGGCTTCGACCCTGCTGAAGCAGGTCAGCGACCCGACGCGGTTACAGGTCATCCTGACCTTGACCGAAGGGGAGAAGCACGTGGGGGCCCTGTGCGAGGTGTTGAGCCAGAGCCAGCCGGCCGTCAGCCATCACCTGGCCCTGCTGCGGCACGGCGGGATCATCGCCCCCCGTCGCCAGGGCAAGAATAATTACTATGCCCTGACCGACGCGGGCAACGAGCTGGCGAAGGTCGTCAAGACGGTGCTCGCCTGATCTCCGTCGCGAAGGCTCCCCCGCCCCTCGTGACCTCGAGGCCATCACTGCGGCGACCTCCGCTCCCGCTGGTCGCCCGATGGCCCGGTCTCGGGCTCGGCAGTTCACCAGGACGAGTGGTCGGTCGTGCCTCGACCGCCGGTCCGCGAGGATAGCGTGCCGGCTGATCGTCCCGCGATGCCCGCCGTCGATCTCGGTCGTGGGGCCGATGAGGGTGTTGAGTGGCGGGCCGTACCACGGGGGAATGGGGCTCTCGTGCCGGCCCGGCGGGATCCGAAGCGGCGTCCGAAGGGACGATCGACGATGATCCCGAGTTGACTCGCCGCACTGACCCCGGCCCGATCAGGATCGCCGGGGCCCGCGGTTGTGTTGCGCGCCCCGCCCCGGCGAGGCGGGACCCGATCGCGAACCTTGCCGGGATCGCGCCTCGTCGCACCGGGGCTCGGATCGCCCGACCCCCACGGCCGGCCCTCGGCCGAACGCCGGCGTCCCCGGGAGGAAGTCGATGGGGATTCAGCGCCGGGTGTGTCGATCATCGAGGTGTGACACCAGGCCGAAGAGCACGGGGACCCTGATCCTGGAGCATCCGAGAACGAGCAGGCCATCAGCGAGATGGAGGATCAGCGGCAGCGAGAGTCGCCATCGATCCCTCATGATTGTCCTCGATCGGCTCCCGCGCCGTCATCGCTCGTCGGGAGTGGGCCCCGGCGCGTCATCGGGGGAAGAATCCCGTCCTTTCCTGCTCATCCAGGCCTTCATCATCATGACGACCAGGATGATCACGACGAACGGGACGAACGTGATGAGGACCATCAGGGAGATGAACAGGAGGGTTTTGTGCATGTCGTGCCGGCCCCTCGGGTCCGCCTCCGGGTCGAGGCGTCCTCCGGAATTGTACCGAAGACTTCGGCGGGGTGTCGGGATCGAGCCTCGGCGCGACCACGGTTTGCCGGCCCGGCATCACTTGGCAAACTCGGCGTGCGGGTGGGTCGAGTAGAAATGGAGCCCGTTGCGGGGGTCGACGAAGCGGTAAAACGGGATCGTGCCCGGCTTCGGGTCGGGGTAGAGGAAGCAGGCGACCCCTTCCAGGCGATACCCGAGCCGGTAGACCATCTCACCGTCGGCTGCGGTGGTGTAGAAATGCTCTCTCGGGCCGGCCCAGCGATAGAGCGGGACCGTCTGGGGCATCGGCCGGTCGAAGACGTGACAGGCGATCCCCTCCGCGAGATGGTTCCCGCGGTCGGGCTCGGCGGGGTCCGTGGTGTAGAAGTGGTCGCCGCGCCCGGTGCGGAACCAGCGGAACAGGGGGGCGGTCCCCGTCCGGGGCGTCGGGAAGACGTAGCCGGAGATGCCCTCGGACCGGAACCGGGTCAGGTCGAAGAGGAGGACGACCCGCTCCGGCGCGTAGTCGATGCCACAGAGCACTCCGTACGGCTTGAGCGCCTCGACCCGCCGGGCGACCTCGGCGTTGAGCCGAACGCTCATTAGGGCGACCTTGCCGTCGGCGATCCGTGTCGCCATCTCGTCGAATTGCCGGCCCAGGAGACGCGCGAGGACACCGGCGACGCCCTCGAGCTCGCGCAGCTTGACCTCCTCGACGTCGACGTGGAACCGCGGGGGGCCGTCGCCGCCTGGCTCGACGTTGACCCCGGCCTGGACGTCGAAGCGGAATTTCCGCCAGTCGAAAACGCCCCGACCGCTCCCCCCCGAGAACGGTCGAGGGATCAGCGGGCGGAACTCCCCCTCGACTTGGCAGGCGACCAGGAACCGCCGGGTCCGAGGGTCGATCGCCTGGAGCCGGTAGGACTGGGCCGTCCCGCGATACTCCCCGTCCTGCTGGAAGGGACACGGGGGCAGATTCTCGACCAGCGCGGCGAGGAAATCGCGGTCGAGCTTCACCTCGGCCGGTGCCGACCGGGCCGGCCCCGGCCCGAGCCCGACGGCGGCGACGCCGAGCCATGCGACGCTCCGCCACCGGAGATGAGGTCTGGTCATCGGCGTCGCCTTTTCCCCCCGGTTCGAGGGGCGATCTCAGCGGTCCCCCGGTCCCACGCTCCTCAAACCTCCTTCATCGGACACCGGACCACCTCGACCTCATCCAAAATCCGGGTCGTCCTCGGCGAGAGCAAAGGCTCCGTTTCATCTCATGCGGATTCCAGGGATTTCGTGCGCCCTGTCTGCTGATTTGGAATCTGAAATCTCGAATTTGAGATCCGAACCGGGCGCACAAACTCTCTGGAAGGCGTATCAGGCTGTACCCGGCTCTGTCCGACGAGCCCTGCCGCCTCGTGCCGACCGAACATCACGTCCGCGCGTCACTTCGACCGCCGCTTGACGGCGTAGCCGTACTGGGTGGGCCAGGCGGGCTCCGCGCCCAGCTCGTGCTGGGCCTTCAACGCCCAGTAGGGCTCGCGCAACATCTCCCGCGCGAGGAAGACCAGGTCGGCATCTCCGCCGGTGATGATCTCGTCGGCGTGGTGCGGCTCGGTGATCATCCCCACGGCGCCGGTCCGGATCCCCGCCTCGTCCCGGATGCGACGGGCGAACGGGACCTGATACCCCTTGCCCACCGGGATGCGGGCCTTGGGGACCAGGGCGCCGGAAGAGACGTCGATCAGGTCGACACCCAGCTCCCGCAGGGACCCGGCGAGGACGACCGACTGCTCGACGTCCCAGCCCCCCTCGACCCAGTCGGTCGCCGAGATCCGCACGAACAGCGGCAGCTCCCTGGGCATGAGCCGGCGCAGCGACTCGGCGACCCGCAGCAGGAACCGCATCCGGTTCTCCAGGCTGCCGCCATACTGGTCGGTCCGGTGGTTGCTCAGGGGCGAGAGGAACTCGTGGAGCAGGTAGCCGTGGGCCGCGTGGATCTCGAGGACGCGGAACCCGGCCGCCAGGGCGCGGCGGGCGGCGGCCTCGAAAGCGGCGACGACCCCGTCGATCCCCGCCTCGTCGAGCGGCACAGGGGGCGGGTCGTCGTCGTTGAACGGGATCGGGCTGGGGGCGACGACCGTCCAGCCCCCCTGCTCGGGCGTCCGGAGCCGCGCGCCGCCGTTCCAGGGGACGTCGCAACTGGCCTTGCGCCCGGCGTGCGCGAGCTGGATCCCGGGCACCGCCCCCCGCGCCTGGACGAACCGGGCGATCCGGGCCAGCGGCTCGACGTGCCGGTCGTCCCAGATCCCCATGTCGCCGGGCGAGATCCGGCCGTCGCGGGTGACCGCGGTCGCCTCGACGAAGATCAGCGCCGCCCCGCCGACGGCCCGGCTGCCCAGGTGGACCAGGTGCCAGTCGTCGGCCATCCCCTCGGCGGCGGAATACTGACACATCGGCGACATCACGATCCGGTTGCGGAAGGTCACATCCCGGATCGTCAGCGGGCTGAGCAGGTCGACCTCGGGCACCTCCCGGTCGTGGTCGACGTCCGCCGGGCAGCCGTGGCAAGGATTCGAGTCCAGCCCGACGGTCTTCGGTTCGCTCATCTCTTGGTTCTCCGAGAGGGTTCGCCCCCGAGGGGCGTTCGGGTTCGGTACCGGCCTGTCTCGCCCTATTATCGCGAGCCGGAAAAGGACCTCGACCCCGGGTCGGCCTCCGCACTCGCGCAAAGGTCGAGCCGATCGGACACGGCGATTCGGCATCCTTTGTGCTTGCTGGAGGTCAGGGAATCGCTTGATTCGACTTCCAGGAGGAGATCTCCATGGCCGACAAGCTGACGACGACAGAAGGCGGGGCGGCGATCTCGCGAGAACGGCTCATCGAGCTGCTCAACGAGGACCTGTCCCGCGAGTACCAGTCGATCATCGCCTACGTGGTCTACTCGCAGGTCCTCAAGGGCGCGCAGTACATGAACATCGCCGAGGAGCTGGTTACGCATGCGTCCGAGGAGCTCGGGCATGCGTTGACGATCTCGAAGCAGATCGACTATCTGGGCGGCATGCCGACGGTGACGCCCAAGCCGGTGAAGACCTCCGACCAGGCCGAGGACATGCTCCGGTTCGACCTGGAGAACGAGAACGAGACGATCCGGAACTACCGCGTGCGCGTCCGCCAGTGCGAGATGCTGGGCGAGTACGCGCTGGCCGAGCACATCCGCGAGATCCTGGTGCAGGAGCAGGAGCATCAGATCGACCTGGCGACCGCGTTGGGCCAGGACGTCCCCGACGTGACCCGGCCCGAAGAGCGGGCCTGACGGGCGGATCCCCGGTGAGCCGTCCGCTCGAAGACGTGACCCGGCCCCACTCCCCAGGCGAGTTCGGGGATGGGGGCCGGGCGCGCGTGATGCGGGGTCAGGGGCATCGGTGGGATTCGTCCCTCACTCTAGCGAGCAAACGTGCAGCCCTCATGGAGGCGGCGTAAACATCCCATGAAATCCGGAGAAGAGGCCCCGCCGGGATCAGAGGGGAGTGGGAGACGGATACCCTGCGGAGGAAGGTCTCATACCGAATCGCCCTGGAGAGCGAACTTCACTGGGTCCGCTGTGCGGACCAAAACCCAGTGTCGTCGAGGGTTTCGGTCCGCACAGCGGACCCGACGATGGCTTCCGATCGCGGGCGAAGGCGGAGGGAGGTCGGATCGAGTTGTAGCGACGTCCGCCCCGATCCGGGGCAGTTCCAAGGTCTCACCCGGCGTCGCGGCGGTCCCTCGTCAGATCGAAGCCGGGCTTCGGCGGGACGGTCCGCGGGTCGGGGTCTTCAGGCGAAGGGGTCTGCGATGATCGGCGCGATCGCCGGCGACGTGATCGGGTCGGTGCACGAGGGGATGGGCACGAAGTCGAAGGACTTCCCACTGCTCGGCCCGGGGAGCAGATTCACCGACGACACGGTGCTCACCGTCGCGGTTGCCGACTGCCTCCTGAATGGCCGGGATTACGTGGCGGCCTTCCACGAATACGTCCACGCCTACCCCCACGCCGGCTACGGCGGGACGTTCCACCGCTGGGCGTTGGAGCGGCGGAGGGAGCCCTACAACAGTTGGGGCAACGGGTCGGCGATGCGGGTCAGCCCCGTCGCTTATGCCCGCGAGACTCTCGGCGACGTGCTCCGGGAGGCGGCGCGGAGCTCCGAGGTGACCCACGACCACCCCGAGGGGATCCGAGGGGCCCAGGCGACCGCGGCCGCGATCTTCCTCGCCCGCACCGGCCACGACAAGGAGTCGATCCGCCGGTCGCTCGAGCGGGAGTTCGGCTATCGCCTGGACGAACCGCTGGAGGAGATCCGCCCCCGCTACGTGTTCGACATCTCCTGCCAGGGCTCGGTCCCCCCGTCGATCATCGCCTTCCTCGAATCCACCGACTTCGAGGACGCCGTGCGGAATGCGATCTCCCTCGGCGGCGACGCCGATACCATGGCCTGCATCGCCGGAGCGATCGCCGAGGCCTATTACAAGAGGGTCCCGCCGGACATCGAGGCGCGGGTCCTGGCGACCCTGGACGAGGGCCTGCGGGGCGTGGTCGACGCCTTCCGCGAACGTTACCTTCTCTGAAGTTGCCCGCGCCCGACCCGGTGTCGCGGGCGACCCCGGCCGTCGCGTCGGCACTCATCGTCCAAGGGAGAATCTACCTATCTTGTCCTTTTTCTCTATCGAGGTGCGCAGGCCCTGCGAGCGATCGCCGATGCCGTCGCCCGGGTCTACGCTTCGAAAAGCTTCGAGCCGCCGCACGTCCGCTCCCTCGTATCCCTCCGTCAACCCTTCGGGTTCGCCACCCGGCCCATGAAGAGGAGGCTCCCCGTGCGCCGATCCCGGATCAGGAAGGCGAACGGATGATCCGCACGGAAGGAGGCCACGGGCTCGGGCCGAACCGCCCTGGCGGACATCGCGACGCCGGTGGCGGCGGCGGCTTCGGTCCCCTCCTCGTTCACCTCCACGAACGCCTTGTGGATCACGGCCGAGATGTACAGGTCCCGACCGCCGGTCATGCCCGAGAAGTCGGCCCGGTCGAGGTCGAAGGCGTCGGGCATCCCCATCGCCGAGAGCATACCCCGAAGCTCGAACCGCGCCTCGATCTTGAACCTCGGCAAGGCGACGTCGACCCGATGCGACTTCATGTCCGCCAGCCAGGAATCCAACCGGTCCGGCGTCAGCGCCTCCTCCAGCGTCGCCAAGCCGTCCGCCGCCTTGGGCAGGAGCACGATCATTGACAGGTCATCGCTCGCGTAAGGGAGCTCCAGCGCCTGGAAGGTGTCGCCCTCGAGGTAGTTGAAGCGGCCGACCTGGTGCATCATCGGGACGGTGACGCGCCCGTCCCCCGTCGCGAGGAAGGTCTCGTCCTTTGTCTCTCCCTTCGGGAATGGGTTCGCCCAATTCCCCTTGAAATAGATTGCATTGGTCAGGACCAGCCGCGTCAGCGGGGTGATCGAAGAGGGCTGGATGAGGTCCTTGATCTTGCCCCCGGTCTGCTCCTCGACCCAGGCGTTGATCGTCCGGCAGGTCAGCTCAGCCGACCGGAAATCGACCTGTCTCAGCCCCGCCCCGTAGTCTTCGGCCATCACCTGGAGGAACCCGGGCAGGAAATGCGTGCCCTCTTGGCCCCAGAGGGAGTTGGCGACGGAGAGCTTGTACGGCCGGGATTGACCCTCCCCGAGGATCCGCCGGGCCAACTCCGCGAAGGCCGCGTGGAGCCGCTCACCAGGCACGTCGAAATGGAGGGTCCTGGCCATCTGCGTTGCGGTCTCGCCCCGGGCCCCCGCGGAGGTCATGGCCAGCGCGGTCGAGAGGCTGTAGGGCGACAGGAAGAGGTTGCCCGACCCCGGTCGCAGCCTGCTGTAGAGGTCCAGGGCGAACCGCGTGTTGCCTCGCACGACTTCTTCCATTGGACGATCCTTTCGGGGAGTATCGGCCCGGCTCGTCGCGCCCAGCACCAGCACCAGGATCAGCAGCGTCGGCGTGACGTACCTCATGCGCACCTCCTAGAGGGACGGGAGGATGCCCCTCCCCGGTCCTCCGGCGACTCGATCTCCTCACATGGTACGAGAACATCGACGCGCAGGCGCCACCCGGCCTGTCCGGTTGACCCCCGAAGCCTCTTCGGGTGGGGTGGTCGGTCTGGCTTCGCGAGGTGGTCGGGCGGGCCGTGCATGGAAAGGCTCTCTCAGACGTGGAGCGACCCGCGCCGGGTTCGGGGTAGGTCCACGTCCGCGTCACCGCCTCGGGCACCAACCCCGTCGACGCCATCATCCACGAGGACGGCTGGTGTGCCGGGAACGAGTTGCCGGTCGTCCTCGGCTACGCCCTTCAGGCCCGATCGGTCCGTCCCCTCAAAATCCTGCCCCGCGCTGAATCGCGAGCCCATCCCCGTCCCACATCTCGATGTTCCCCGATGCTCCCGCCCGGAGTCTACTGTCGACCCCGTAGTTCCAGGCCGAATTTGACTTAAATCTCTAATTTACAAACAGTTAGGCGAAAATCCACTCTCTCCGCAGCCACGAAGCTCGGAGTGCGTGATGCGAGGTTAAGTCCTTGATCGGCAAGGAGTTATCTGATCTTGTTAATTAGGATGAAGAAGCAGCTTTATATGGCAATAAAACTGCTTAAGTACTATGTAACCAAGGAGATATAGCGAAAGCGTCTTGGAGCTTGGGTCTATCCTTTGTCAAGGGCCCCGTGTTACAATGAAGAAATGGAACGAGAAGATTTGATGGCTCATATCGCTTCATCATGCATGGCCAGAGAGCTCCGACTTGTCGACAGCGTGGGCAAAAGTCAGGTCGCTCTGTCCCATGACATAATGAGCCGGGCGGGAGGGATCCGAATCTTGGAACTAGAACAATTTTTCTCAAAGGTCAAGGCGATGTCCTCGCACGTTGACCACCTGCGACGGGGTCATGGCAAGGCATCCGAGCCCCATCGAAGGTGTTGGGATGAGACCGCCGCGGCGCTGGATACCGCCATGGAGGAGTTGCGGGTCGCCGAGGAAGAACTGCGTCAACAGTCCGAGGAGCTCGAGTCGTCTCGGCTGGAGGTCGAGCTGGAGCGGCAACGCTACAGGAACCTGTTCGACTTCGCCCCAGACGGCTACCTCGTGACCGACAAGCATGGGAGGATCCTCGAGGCGAACCGGGCTGCCGCCGCGCTGCTGGGCCTGCCGCTGAGGTTCCTGGCAGGGAAGCCGTTGGCCCATTTCGTCGCCGATGAGGACCGGAGGACCTTCCGCTTCCAGCTCGCCCAACTCTCGGAGGTCGGGCGCCGCGGGGACTGGGATCTTCGGATCCGGCCCCGCCGGGGTGAGGCGTTCGACGCCGCGCTGTCGGTGGCCGTCGTCCGCGACCGCGAGGGCGGGCCCGTGTCGCTGCGCTGGCTGATGCACGACATCACCGAGCGGAAGCGGGTCGAGGAACAGGTGAGGACGCTGAACGCCGATCTGGAGTGCCGGGTCCGGCACCGCACCGAGGAGCTGGAGACGGCGCTGGCGGACGTCTCGTACCTGCATGAGGTGGCGACGCGGCTGTCGGGTTCGCTGGAGCTGGAGCCGTTGCTCGAGGAGATCCTCGCCGTGGTGGCGAGGTTCGTGGGTGCCGAGAGGGGGGCGTTGCTGCTGTACGACGGCGGGAGCGACGAGTTGGCCCTGTTGGCCAGCATCGGCCTCACCGAGGCGTTCACCGGGCAACTCGGGCGGATCCCGCGGGGCGCGCGGCCCTGGTGGCCGGTCCTCGGGATGGGCGCGTCGGTCATGATCGCGGACGTGGAGGTGGAAGACGTCTCGGAGGAGTTGCGCGTCGCGCTACGGGCGGGTGGCGTCCGCGCCCTCTTCGCCGTCCCGCTGATCGCCCGCCGCGGCGACTTCCTGGGGACGATCGCCGAGTTCTTCGCGGACGCGCACCGGCCGCCGGGCCGGCGGGTCGACCTGATCGAGTTGTATGCGCGCCAGGCGGCCGACCTCATCGAGGCGGCACGGCTGCGCCGCGAGCAACGCGAGTCCGCCCGACGCCAGGAGGAATTCCTGGCGACGCTGGCGCACGAGCTGCGCAATCCGCTGGCGACGATCGTTTCGGCCGCGGAAGCCCTGCGACCGGGTGCGATCGAGGCCGCGGTGCTCGACGAGGTGCGGGGGCTGTTGCTGCGGCAGGCGCGGCAGATGACCCTGCTGGTCGACGACCTGCTCGACGCCTCGCGGGTGCGGCAGGGCCGTGTCGGGCTGCACAAGGAGCCGGTGGAGCTGGGCGGGGTCGCGGCCCGCGCCATCGAGTCGGTTCGCCCCCGGATCGCCGCCGGGCGACAGGAACTGGCGATCGAGCTGCCTCCCGACCCGGTGTGGCTGGAGGCGGACCCGACGCGGCTGGTCCAGGTCCTGGCGAACCTCCTGAGCAACGCCTCGAAATACACCGGGTCTGGGGGCCGGATCACGCTCGCGGCCGGTCGCGACGGCGAGGAGGTGGTGGTGCGGGTGCGGGA
>JAFANO010000555.1 GCA_019232645.1 Planctomycetaceae bacterium
ATGTGGTCGGCTCCTACAACCGCTTCGATATCTTTGCCCTCTCGGTCAATCGTTCGGCGCGCCGTCCGGCGACGTTTGTCGACGAGCGGCAGGACTCCGCTGGTTCGGAGATTCCCCTGGACTGCGGTCCCGCCAGCCAGGATAGAGAGAGAGGGGTGCTCTCCCTCAGGCATGTGCGGGGGGTTGTTTGACCGGACGGACGAGTGGCCTGGGCCAGCGCAGCCCCCGGTGAGGGCCCGGTGGTGTGAGCCGGCCCCGTGTGCACTCCCTCCTTCCGAGGACTCGACCCCGGCCACCCCCCCGCAGGGCGCGGTCCACGAAAAGGCAACTCGTAGGTCCAACCTCAACCCATGAATCGGAGGGATCTTCATGACCATGCCCATCAGCAGCTCGGTGGCGAGCCACTCGGTAGACCGTGCCACCTTTGAGGACCTCTATGCCGGGCCGGCGCCCTGGGACATCGGCAAGCCGCAGGGGACGTTCGTCGCGGTCGCCGACCAGGTCACCGGCCCGGTCCTCGACGCCGGCTGCGGCACGGGCGAACACGCCCTGTTCTTCGCCGCCCGGGGCCACCGGGTCACCGGCATCGACTTCGTGGAGGAGGCGCTCTGGCGGGCCCGGGCCAAGGCGGCCAAGCGGGGCCTGGCGGTGGAGTTCCTGGTCAAGGACGCGACGGCGCTGGGCGACTGGGGCGAGCGGTTCGCCAGCGTGATCGACTGCGGCCTGTTCCACGTCTTCTCCGACGACGACCGGCGGCGCTACGTCCGGGGGCTGGCGCAGGTGGTCGAGCCGGGCGGCCGGCTGTTCCTGATGTGCTTCAGCGACGAGGAACCGGGGATAGAGGGGCCGCGGCGGGTGTCGCGGCAGGAGCTGTACGACGTCTTCGCCGACGGCTGGGAGGTCGAATCCATCGAGCCATCTCGGTTCGATGTGAACCCGGAGTTCACCGAGATCACGTTCTCGGAGGGCGGGCCGAAGGCGTGGTTCGCGGTCGTCCGTCGGAAAGGGTGAGTCATGTGACCGCACCCGGATGGGAATCGAAAGAGGTGTCGATTATGCCGGCAACGACGGGGATGAAGGGCGCGGGATACTACGACCGGCACTCGACGGCGCAGCTGTCCTCGATCCAGGCCCTCCAGGACTGGGTTGAGGGCGCCGTCGCGGACCTGCCGTTGCCGGCCCCCGCGCAGCCGGTCACCGTCCTGGACCTGGGCTCCTCGGAGGGGCGCAACGCCATCCACCTCATGGGGGCCATCGTCGCGGAGCTGCGGCGGCGCACCGACCAACCCCTTCAGACGATCTACAGCGATCTGGCCAGCAACAACTTCAACCAGTTGTTCGCCAACTTGGAGGAGGCCCGGCGCGCCGGCCGCTTTGCTGCGGGTGTCTACCTCGGTGCGGTGGGGGGCTCGTTTTACGGCCCGCTGCTGCCGCCCGGCACGGTCCACCTCGCCACCTGCTTCAACGCCATTCATTGGCTCGACCGGCTGCCGGCGGTCCCCGTGCCCGATTTTGTCGGCTACCGCAGGCCGCATTCGCCTCGACCAGGCCTCGCCGTCTCGCCGGAGGCCGCGGCTGCCTTCACGCGACAGGCCGAACAGGATCTGGTCCGGTTCCTGGAGTGCCGTGCCCGGGAGTTGGTCCCGGGGGCGAAGCTGCTGCTGGCCAGCCCGGGCGATACCGACGAGGCCCGCGTTTTCGACGGACCCCTTGACGTCCTCAACGACGCTTGTCTCGACCTGGTCGCCGCCGGCCGATTGGAACGAGAGGGGTATGAACGCTTGACGTTACCGTGCTATTTCCGCACGGTCGCGGAGTTGCTCGCACCCCTGGAGCGAGAGGACTTCCCCGTGCGCAGTGCGTTTGCCGTCGATCGCGTCGAGGCGCTGGAGGTCCCGACGCCCTTTCTCGTGGAGTTCCGGCGCGGCGGCGACGTGGCGGCTTACGCCGGGGCCTACACCGGCTCCTTGCGTGCCGTCTCCGAGCCGGTGGTGCGGGCGGCCCTCAATCAACCGAAGGGGGAAGTCGGGACCGTTGAATGTCTGTACGAGCGCATCCGGGCCCGTCTGCTCGCCGAACCGGAGCGCTACTCGTGTCGCTATATCCTGGTGGCCGCCCTGTTAACGCGTCGCTGAATGGGGCAGCGACGCCCCGGGCTCGAGGAGATGGATCGCAGAGACGAAGGTTCCAACGGCATCCTTCGCCGGACCTCGCGGGGGCGCTGTTTTCCAAATATGGCCGAATCTGATGACTGGAGGTCGCCACGTGCGCCGGTTTCTCGGACCAGAGTCAGTACTCCCATCACTT
>JAFANO010000027.1 GCA_019232645.1 Planctomycetaceae bacterium
CGCGCCGCCACATTCTGCTTCCTCCCGAAAGTGCCGCTTTGACAACCCGTCGCAATCGCGGTCGCGAGGATCGCCAAGGTCGGCCAACTCAATTTACGCATGGGAACCCGTCCTTTCTAGCCCGACCCCCCTCCGTACCGGGGGCCAGTCAGCCCTCTTCCAGGAAAGAATACCCGACGATCGAGGGTCGGGACGTGCTTCAGCCGCGAGCGGGATCTCCGAATGTGACGCACCAATAGGGACTGCCGTCGGCGCCGATCGCGTAGGCGGCGCCGATCTGGGAGAACTCGCCGAGGATGTTCCGCCGGTGGCCGCGGGAGTGCATCCAGTCGCGCATCACTGACTCGGGCGACGGCTGGCCCCAAGCGACGTTCTCGCCGGCGCGTCGGAAACGGTAGCCCTGCGCCTCGATCCTCTGGAACGGGTTCGAGCCGTCGCTGCCCCGATGTCGCATCTGGACGTGACCGGCCATATCACGGGCATGCGCCTCCGCGGCGGCCTCGAGCTGGGGATCGACCTCCAGCGGCGGCAGCCCGGCCCGGGCCCGCTCCCGGTTGTGCGCCTCGACCAGGCGCGCGACCACGTCCTCCTGATCGAGTTCCGGGATCTCCGTTTGCGCCTGGGTCCGGGTCTGGGCTCGCGGCGCGGCCACGATGACGCGCGGCGGGGGCGGCGCGGCGCAGCCTTCCAGACAGAGCAACAGCGCGGCGCCGCCGATGGCGAGCTGGCGTCTGGTCGGACGTCTCATGGGAGATGCGTTCGGCGGCTCTCCGGGTCCTTCCAAAGGGTTTTCGCGCTTGGGAGCGCGGGGCGAGGCCGAATTTGCGAGTCGCGCCGGTCGGGATTCTGAGTCGAGGGGCTCTGGCTGGCCCTGGATGGTCACCACTCGCTCGTGACTCAAATCTCGACCCAGATCTGCCCCTCGCGGACCGCGCACCAGTATCGGTGCAGCGCGTGGCCCCGGACGGTCGTGCACCGCCCGGTGGCGAGATTGAACCGCCAGCGATGGAGCGGGCAGACCGCCTCCCCGTCCTCGACCCATCCCAGGCCCATCGGGCCGTTGGCATGCGGGCAACGGCCCGAGAGTGCGAAGTACCGATCCCGATTGCGGTAGATCGCGACCCGAAGCCCATCCACCTCGACCGGGAACCCTCGGCCCTCGGCCACCTGCTCGACTCGACAAACCGCCACGAACTTACCCATCGCGACACACTCACATCCCGGAGGCGACGCGCCCTTAGAAACGAAGATCTTAGGACTTGCGTCCGAGGCGTCCTCCCTTGTAGAGTCTACAGATCAAGTCGGCCGGGGCCCAAGGGTCATCGCGGCTGAGGATCGTGGGAATGCGTCGGTCCCGTGTCACCATCACCTGGATCTGCGCCGCCGTCGCGACGATGGCTGGCTGCGACGGCTCGGGCCGGTCGCGGCCCGACTGGGTGTGGGGGGTCCATGGCACCCGGCCCGGATGGCTGCACAAGCCCCGAGTGGCGGCCTTTGACGCCCTCGACCAGCTCTACATCGCCGACCTGACCGACCGCATCCAGGTCTTCGACCGCGACGGCAACTACCTGCGCGGCTGGCGGACCCCCGACTTCAACGTCGACGGGCCGAGCGGCCTGACGGTCGATCGCCACGGGCGGTTGCTCGTGGCCGACACCCACTTCTACCGGGTGCTTGTCTACTCGACGGGAGGGGAACTCCTCTTCCAGATCGGCGATGGCGTCCAGGGGACGTCGCCGGGCCGGTTCGGCTACCCGACGGACGTCGTGATCGACCGCGCAGGGAACTTCTACGTCGCCGATTACGGCGACAATGACCGCATCCAGGTCTTCTCGCCCGACGGCAAGACCTGGCTCCGCCAGTGGGGCGGCCACGGCCACGCCCCGGGCGAATTCCTCAAGCCCCGCGCCCTGGCGATCGACGACCAGGACCGGATCTACGTCGCCGACAGTTGCAACCACCGCATCCAGGTCTTCGGCACCCGGGGCCAGCTCCTGAAGCTCTGGGGCACCCGAGGCCCGGCGCCGGGCGAGATGTCCTATCCCTACGACCTGGCGATCGGCCCCGACCGCGGGCTGTATGTCTGCGAGTATGGCAACCATCGGGTCCAGAAGTTTACCCTCGACGGTGAGTCGCTCGGCGTCTGGGGGACTGCGGGGCGCGCGCCCGGCCAGTTGTACAATCCCTGCGCCCTGGCCGTCGACCACCAGGGATCCGTCTCGGTCATCGACTCGAACAACCACCGCGTGCAGCGGTTCCGATTGTGATGGGCTCCAGGCGGGTAGACTCTTGTTGATTTCGGATTCGAGATGGCGGATTCGAGATGGCGGATTCGGGATGACGGATTCGAGATGACGGATTCAGGTAATCCGTGTTAAATTATTATAGAATCAGAAATCTCGAATTCGATATTCGCGATGACTTGAATCTCAGAATCCTGCGCCGGGTCTGGCGCGCTCCGCACTCTCCGCGGCGACGACCTCACGGAGACCAAGGCGTCGATGCTCGGGAATCTCTCGATCGCGGTGGGAAAGCCCTGGTGGCTGGTCTTGCTGCCGCTGATCATTCCCCCCTTGGTCCTGGTCAGCGCCCGGAGCCTCGCGGGGCTGGGCGCGGTGCGCCGGGCGCTGGCGATCCTGATGCGGACGGCGGTCATCACGCTGATCGTGCTGGCGCTGGCCGAGGTCCAGATGGTCCGCCGCAACGACCGGCTGACGACGCTGTTCCTGGTCGACGTCTCGCAGAGCGTGCCGCAGGAGCTGCGCGGGCCCGAGCTCCAGTACGTCACCCTCGCCACGCGGAGGCGCCGCGCGGACGATCTGACGGGGGTGATCGTCTTCGGCAAGGGGCCGAGTGTCGAAGCGCCGCCGGCGCCGACCGAGCTCAACCTGCTCGGCATCGAGAGCACGATCGACCCCGAGTACACCGACCTCGGCGCCGCGCTGAAGCTGGCGCTGGCCACCTTCC
>JAFANO010000034.1 GCA_019232645.1 Planctomycetaceae bacterium
GTGGACGGCTGGTGGGGCAAGCCCGTCCTCAACGGACCCGGCGTCGGTGACGATATCCCCGACCCGGCCCGCTCTTTCTGGGGCCTGTACGCCGTCCACCCGCTGCCGCTCCTGCCGAAAGGCAACATCGACCTGTACTACCTGGGCTTTGAGAACAAGGACGCGGTCTACGTCCAGGGTCCGGGCTACGAGTTGCGGCACACGCTCGGCACGCGGCTCTGGGGGAGGCCGCTGCCGTGGGAGTACAACCTCGAATATGACTGGCAGTTCGGCCGGTTCGGGACGGGCGGCATTGAGGCGTGGAGCGCGGCGAACGCCGTCCGCTACAACTTCAGCGACCTGCCGCTCAAGCCACGGCTCGGCCTCCGATTCGACTTCACCAGCGGCGATAACGACCCGGCTTCACCGAACCTCCAGACCTTCAACCCGCTATTCCCCTCGGGAATGTACTTCAGCCTCCTCAACCCGGTGGGGCCGCTCAACATGATCGACCTGCACCCGACGCTCGACCTGTACGCCGGGCAAAAAGTCACCGTGTCGTTCGATTGGGACTTCTTCTGGCGCGAGAGCCTGGGCGACGGCGTTTACAGCATTGGAGGGGTGCCCGAGCGCAAGGGCGTCGGCGGCCCGCGCTACGTCGGGAATTCTCCGGCAGTCAACGCCGTCTGGAACCCGACGCGGCACCTGTCGGTGCTGGCGAGCTACGTCCACTTCTTCCCCGGCCCGTTCTTCAAGGACAACCCGCCGGACAAGAACACCGACTACTTCACCCTGTGGCTCGACTACAAGTTCTGACCCGCGTTCAACAAGGGAGGCACCATGAGGCTCCACCGCAACCTGTCGCTTCTCGCCCTCGTCCTGCTGGCGGGATTCGGGGCGCTGGCCCGGTCCGACGAAGGGAAGGACGGGGTCAAGGAGACGGCGCTCGAGGCCCCGCACAAGGTCAAGGTCCGGGTGCGCATGGAGGGGCCGTACACGGCGGACGTGCCCTTGCAGGTCGTCTGCTACTTCAAGTACACCCCGGAAGGGGTCAAGCGGATGAAGGGCTCGCCGGTCGAACTGGACAAGCGGCTCGGCGGCGTGATCGGCTCGCTCCGCGAGCGCGGCGAGTTCGCGGCCGACCAACTGGAAACGCTCCTCATCACCCCGCCCAAGGGCTCGATCAAGGCGAAGACGCTGCTCCTCGTCGGACTCGGGGACGAGGACGCCCTATCGCTGAAACTGATGGAGGGGGTCGGCCGGGTGTCGGTGCGGGAGGCGGTCCGACTGGGCGTCAGCCGGGTCGCCTTCGCCCCGCTCATCCGGGACCAGGGCAACTCCAAGTTCGGCACCGGCGACGTGGAGCAGGCCGTCACGCGAGGCGTGCTCCTCGGCTACGACACCGAGAAGCGCCTCCAGAAAGAGGGGCTGGCGAAGCCGTTCACCCTAGATGAGTGGAACGTGGAGGCGGGGCCGGATTACTTCGACGAGACGGTGAGGGGGGTCGAGAAGGCCATCGCGGAAGCGAAAGCCGAGGCGGCCAAGCGGCCCTCCGGCCCGTATGGGAGCGGCAAGTAGGCCGACGGCCGTGGTGGATCTCAAGGAATGACTGGACCGGGCCATGAACGAGGCGACCCGCCACCCCCGCCGGCCACGGGTCCGGGGGCGGTGTCGATCTCTGCGCCTCTGCGCCGCCCGCTTTTCCGGTGGCTGTGGGTCGCCTCGCTCACGTCGAACGTCGGCACGTGGATGCAGAACGTCGGGGCGGCGTGGCTGATGACCGACCTGGCGGCGTCGCCGCTGCTGGTGGCCCTGGTCCAGGCGGCGACCAACCTCCCCATCTTCGTCCTCGCCATTCCGGCCGGGGCGCTGGCCGACATCGTGGATCGTCGCCGGCTCCTCCTGGTCGCCCAGAGCTGGATGCTCCTGGTGGCAGCGGCGCTCGCCGCCGTCACGTTCGCCGGCCAGATGACGCCGTGGGTGCTGCTGGCGATGACGTTCTTGCTGGGGCTCGGTTCGGCCCTGAACGCCCCCGCGTGGCAGGCCATCACCCCGGAAGTGGTCCCCCGCGAGGAAGTCCCCGCGGCGGTTGCGCTGGGCGGGGTTTCCATGAACGTGGCCAGGGCGGTCGGCCCGGCCCTGGGCGGCTTGCTCGTGGCGGCGGCCGGTCCGGGGGCGACGTTCCTGTTCAACGCCCTGTCGTTCCTCGGGGTGCTCTTCGTCCTCGGACGGTGGCGTCGTCCCCGCGAGACCAGCGCGTTGCCCGCCGAGCGGTTCGTTGGTGCGATGCGGGCCGGCCTGCGCTTCGTCCGCCACGCACCGCCGTTCCGAGCCGTTCTCGTGCGGGCGGCGGCGTTCGTCGTGGGTGCCAGCAGCCTGCTGGCCCTGCTTCCGGTTCTGATGAGGGAACGGACGAACCTGGGGCCGGCGTACTTCGGCATCCTCCTGGGGTTCTTTGGTGCGGGGGCGGTGACCGCCGTCGTGCTGCTCCCACGGCTGCAGCGCTGGCTCGACGCCGGCCGGACGGTCACCGTCGGCACGGTTGCTATTGCCGCGGTCGCGGTGGCCGTGGCGTGGTTGCCGTCCTACCCGCTGTGGTGCGCGTTGTTGGTGATCGCCGGGGCCGCGTGGATCGCCGCCTTGACCCGGCTGAACGCCGCGGCGCAGGCGGCGGCCCCCCGCTGGGTCCGGGCACGGGCGCTGGCCGTGTACCTCCTCGTCTTCTACGGCGGCATAGCCGCGGGCAGTATCCTGTGGGGGTTCGTGGCCGGGCGGGCGGGCGTGGCGTTGTCGCTCACGGCCTCGGCGGCGTGGCTGGCGGCCGGGTTGCTGACGGCGGTACGTTACCGGCTACCCCAGGGGGAAGGTGCCGACCTCGAACCGTCGCGGCACTGGCCGGAGATGACGGGGGTGCCGGGCGTCGAACTGGAGCGGGGGCCGGTGATGGTCACGGTGGAATACCGGATCGACCCGGCCCGGGCGGGCGAGTTCCTCGACGCCATCCGGGTACTGCGGGACGCCCGCCTGCGCGACGGGGCGTTCCGCTGGGATGTGTTTCAGGACGCCACCAACCCGGGCCGCGTCGTCGAGGTCTTCTTCGTCGAGTCGTGGGTCGAGCACCTGCGGCAGCACGAGCGAGTGACCGAGGCAGATTGGCAGACCCAGGAGCGGGTACAGGCACTTCATCGGGGAGATGCCCCGCCTGCGGTCACGCATCTCGTTGCTGGCGTCCACAACAATGAAAAACACAATGAAGGAGAATAATGCCATGCTCCAAAAACGACCGGCTAACGAGCGGGGCGGCGGGGATCAC
>JAFANO010000068.1 GCA_019232645.1 Planctomycetaceae bacterium
GAGGCTGATCAGGAAGATCGGGCAGTCGGCGTCGGTCTGGAACCGCTCGACCTTGGCGGCGCGGTTGCGGGTCCGGCCGTCGAGGTATTCGTAGCGGAGCTTCTCCTGGTCGAGCCGCTCGCGGACGATCGCCAGGAAGCTGGTGAACTGCGAGAACACCAGCGCCTTGTGGTCCTCCTCGATGACCTCGCTGATCTGCGGCAGGAGCATGTCGAGCTTGGCGCTGGGCTCGGCGACGCGGCCCGGGTCGACCAGGCCGGGGTGGCAGGCCGCCTGGCGGAGCCGGAGCAGCGCCTCGAGGACCTCGATCTTCGAGCGGTTCAGCTCGGCGGCGTCCTTGCGCAGCAGCGCCGCGCGGTAGTGCGCCCGGAGCTCCTCGTAGACCTGGCGCTGCGCCGACTCCATCTCGCAGTGGAGGGTCTGCTCGGTCTTCTCGGGGAGGTCCTGGACGACCTGGGCCTTGGTCCGCCGGAGGATGAACGGCCGCAGCGCCTTGGCCAGGAGCGAGCGGTCGCCGTCGGGCAGGCCCGCGCCGGCGGCGTACCGCTTGAAGACCGAGCCGGCGCCGAGCATGCCGGGGTTGAGGAACTCGATGATCGACCAGAGCTCGCCCAGGTGGTTCTCGATCGGGGTGCCGGACATCGCCAGGCGGTGCCGGCCCCGGAGCAGCCGGGCGGCCTTGGCGGCCTGGCTGTCGGCGTTCTTGATCGCCTGCGCCTCGTCGAGGATGACGTAGTCGAACTCGAACTGGGTCAGCTCCATGATGTCGGTGCGGAGCGTGCCGTAGGTCGTGATCACCAGGTCGTGGTCGCGGAACGTCTCGCGCAGCGCGTGGCGGTTGGGCCCGGTGTAGTCGAGCACCCGGAGCCTGGGGGTGAACCGCGCGGCCTCCTGGATCCAGTTGAAGACGAGCGAGCGGGGGACGACGGCCAGCGAGGGCCCCTTGGCCTGGCGGCGGGCCCGGCGCTTCTGGAGCAGCGCCAGGACCTGGATCGTCTTGCCCAGGCCCATGTCGTCGGCCAGGATGCCGCCGAAGTCGAACTTCTGGAGGTAGTCGAGCCAGCCGAGGCCCTCGCGCTGGTAGGGCCGCAGCTCGCCGTGGAAGCCGGCGGGGGCGTCGAGCGGCCGGACGCCCTCGAAGTGGTGGAGCGACTCGCGGACCTTCTGGAAGGCGGCGTCGACCCGGATCTCGGGCTGCGCCGCCAGCAGGGCGTCGAGCACGCCGGCCTGCGCGGCGTTGAACCGGACGTTGCCGTCGTCGGTGGCCCCCAGCTCGACCAGCATGCCGTACTTCTTGAGCCAGTCCTCGGGGAGCATGCCCATCGAGCCGTCGCCGAGGGTGACCATGGTCTCGCCCCGCCGGGCGGCGGCCAGGAGGTCGGGCAGGCTCAGCTCCTGGCCGCCGAAGTCGACCTGGCCGCCGAGCTCGAACCAGTCGATGCCGGTGGTCACCGCGAGCTTGAACTCGCCGGCCGGCCGGATCAGCTTCCCCTCGGCCTCGACCCGCCAGCCCGCCTGGACCAGGTCGCGGGTCACCTGCGCCAGCCGCTTCGGCGGCAGCTCCATCGTCCCCGGGTCGACCCGCGGGTCCTTCGACTCGCGAAAGCCCAGCTCGAACAGGAGGATGTCGGCCTGCGCCTCGGCGCGGGTGTCGCGGCGGATGACCAGGCCGAGCTCGGTCGAGACGGCCAGCGGGGTCGTCCGCCCGGCCGGGATCAGCGCGCCGTTGTAGTCGAACTCGAGCTCGGCCAGGAGGCGGTCGGACCCCGGCCCCCAGTTCTGCCGCGGGGTGCGCAGGGTCAGGCAGGGCCGGGGGGTCGTGTCGATCTCCTCGAACCGGAGCGACTCGAGCAGCTCGTTGGGGCCGACGCGGGCCTCGGCCAGGAGCCGGCCGAGCATGATGTCCTGCTGCGGCTCGGCGAAGACGATCTCCTTCTCGTGCCGGAGCCGGACGATCCAGGGCATCACGCCGACGTCGTCGAACCGCGCGGCGCGGCCGACGCCGAGGATCACCAGGCCGGGGACGAGCACCAGCGGCTCGGCCAGGTCCATCCGCGACTCGCCGCGGCGGAGCGAGCCGCGCCAGGACCAGCGCTTGCCGCCCAGCTCGGGGCGGAGGTCGAGCGCGAACCGCCAGGCGGGGCCGTCATCCCACCGCATCGTGGGCGGGTCGTCCTCCCCCTCGGTCCGCCGGAGCCGGAGCCGGCCGGACCGCGCCAGCCGCTCGACCAGCGCCGCCTGGTCGTGCCGGAGCACGTACCGCCGCGTGCCCATCTGCTCGATCGGGGCGCCCGGCACCACGCCGTTGCCCACGCCCGCGGACGCGGCCAGCGCGGCCGCCTGCGCCTCGTCGAGCATCGCCAAGAGGTCGCGGTCCTCGGGGTCGTACTTCGCCTGGGGGGTCCCCGGCGCGTGCCACCAGGCCTTCAGCGGCCCCCACTCGCCGGTGGGCCGCCGCTGCCGACGGCTCAGGTCGATGACCACCTGGTTCTGGGCCAGCGTGGCCGACACGTCGAGGATATAGACCAGCAGCCGCTTCGAGCCGCGGTTGACCGGCTTGGCGGGGGCCGACCCGCCGGCCGACGGCTCCCGGCCGCCGTTCGACCAGGGGGCCCCGCCCCGGTCGTGGCGGTCCTTGGGCCGGGGCCGGCCCGTCCGCGGCGGCGCGCCCAGGACCGGGATCGCCGCGCCGGCGTCCGCCGGCGGCCGGCGCGGCAGGTCGCTGACCACCTTCAACGGCCGGACCGGCGGCGCCTGCAGCAGGTCCCGCGCGTCGGCCATCAGGATCGACGCCCAGATGTGCTTGCACGGCTCGCCCTGCGGGCCAAAATACGGGCAGGTGCACGAGACGTGGAGCTTCCCCCCGCGGACCCGGAGCCGGACCCGGTACTTGGCGGTCCCCCGGACCCGGGCCATGACCTCGCCGACCTTGGCCGCGGTGAGCGCCACCCGACCCTTGGCGAAGTACGACTGGCCCCGCGAGCGGACCGCGTCGCTGAACACGCGCGAGACTTTCTGGGCAATCCCCATCATCCCTTCCCACTCGGACGGACCCATCTCGCGTCCCGGGCGGACCTCCCGGGCGCGGCCGCCGCGGTCCCCCGCCGTCGCGGCCTCCCGATCTCGATTCGGATCCTGAGAACGATTCACGGTCGCACCACGATCGACCGTGGAGATGCCAACAGCCAGCCGAAGTCGTCCTCCGAGGACCTGGTCTTACTTGATCCTGGGCAAGATGGCAAAGTTAGGGGTCACGATCCGCGCACCAAGATCCTGCCCATGCGCCTCCCGCTGGGTCCGAAGTCTCATCGGGAGGGTCGCTCGCACCGCCCGGCCAAGCGACCCCCTTCGTCACGCCGGCGCCGCAATTTCGACGCCGACAAGTCCTTAAGAGGTAAGCTCTTCTGGCCCATGTAGCGGGGGACGAGCTGGCCACTCGCCGGCGAGCCGAGCGATCTGACTCGCGCCATCCCATCGTTTGGAACAAACTCCACGGTTGCTTGTGGTGCGACCCGATTCACTGCCCTGGACGGGAAGGTCGGGTCGAGCCGCGGCATGGCCGGCCCCGTCGCGCCGCCTCGTGCCATGCCGGCGCGGGGGCCCCGGGAGCCTCGGTATTTCCTCCGCGCGACGGCCAGCCGGCGGGGACGGAATGTCCACCCGGAGCCCGAACGCCGTGCGCCCTTCTTGCCCGTCTACCGGAACCGAAAACGTCGCCCTGACCACCAACTCGAGGGAGCAATCGTCGCGCCGATCGATCGCCGGCCCGGCCCCCGACGTCCCCCTTCCCTATCACCGACGAACTTGATCGCCTCTCGCTCGAAGCCGGCCCCGGCCTGGGGCCCCCAACGTCACCGTCGACCGTCCGGCCCGTCATTCCTTCGGATGAGGACGGGGCCCCTGCATTCGGCCTCGGGGGTCGTCCGGGCGCCGGCGTGCGGCGGGCCGGGCCGCGGGACGGATTCCCCCGTCGGGCTTCGGGCTCAGACGTCGAGGTTCTTGACCTCCAGCGCATGCTTCTCGATGAACTCGCGGCGCGGCTCGACGTCGTCGCCCATCAAGGTGGTGAACAGGTCGTTGGCGGCGGCGGCGTCCTCGAGCTGCACCTGCAGGAGGGTCCGACGCGTCGGGTCCATCGTCGTCTCCCAGAGCTGCTCGGCGTCCATCTCGCCCAGGCCCTTGAACCGGGTGATCTTGATCCCCTTCTCGCCCAGGTGGCGGACCGTCGGCACCAGGGCACGGAGGTCGAGCAGGGGATGCGTCTCGCCGTCGCGGCGCAGCACGAACCGGGGCGGCGGCTCGTCGCCGGTGACCTCGCGGGGCAGGAGGACGTCGGCCCGGAGCCCGAACTCGTCGCGGAGCCGTGCGAGCCACTTGTTCAGGGTCCGGACCTCGTGGAACTCGGTCACGCGGAGCGGCGCGCGGCCCCCGGACCCGGCCGCCTCGGCCTCGGCCTCGACTTCGGCCTCGACCTCGGAGCCGGCCTCGACGACGACGGCCGAGGCATGCTCCTGGCGGAAGGCCTCGAGGTCGTCGGCCGTGAAGAACCAGAGCTCCCGGCCGCCGTCCTCGACCAGGTAGAGCGGCAGCAGCCCGGCGCGGGGGTCGGCCTTGGGGTCCTCGGCCTCGTGGGCGCGGGCCAGGAACTCGCGGACCGGCAGGTTGCGGCGGCCGAAGGCGCGGAGCGCCTGGTCCAGGCCGGTGACGATCTCGACCAGGGCCCTCAGGCGGTCGCCGACGATGGCGGCGGCCTCGTCGGCGACGCCGGCCGGCTGCAACCGGGCGTTGGCCAGGCCGGTCTGGATCAGGAGGTTCTGCATCTCCGCCTCGGTCTGGACGTATCTCCGCTCCTTCTTGCTGGTGATCATGTAGAGCGGCGGCTGGGCGACGTACAGGTGCCCCTCGGCCACGAGCCGGGGCATCTGGCGGTAGAAGAAGGTCATCAACAGGGTCCGGATGTGCGAGCCGTCGACGTCGGCGTCGCTCATCATGACGACCTTGCCGTAGCGCCGCTTGGTGGGGTCCTCCTCGTCGCCGATGCCGCTGCCGACGGCCGTGATGATGTTGCGGACCTCCTCGTTGCCCAGGACGCGGTCGAGCCGCGCCCGCTCGACGTTGAGGATCTTGCCCCTGAGCGGCAGGATGGCCTGGTAGAGCCGGTCGCGGCCCCCCTCGGCGGTCCCGCCGGCCGAGTCCCCCTCGACCAGGAACAGCTCGCTCGCGCCCTGGTCGTGGGTCGTGCAGTCCATCAGCTTGCCCGGCAGGCCGCCGCCGGAGAGGACCCCCTTGCGGTTGCGGACCAGCTCGCGGGCCTTGCGGGCGGCCTCGCGCGCCTCGGCCGCCAGCAGCGCCTTGGCAATCACCTTCTTGGCGGCGGCGGGAGTGGTCTCCAGGAACTCGGCCAGCGTCTCATTGACGACCTTGGCGACGATCCCCTCGACCTCGCCGTTGCCGAGCTTCGTCTTGGTCTGGCCCTCGAACTGCGGGTCGGGCACCCGCACGCTGACGATCGCCGCGAGGCCCTCCTTGAAGTCCTCGCCGGTGATCGCCAGGTCTTTGTTCTTGGCCGGCGCCGCCGTCCTGGCGTAGGTGTTCAACGTCCGCGTCAGCGCCGTC
>JAFANO010000077.1 GCA_019232645.1 Planctomycetaceae bacterium
GGACCTCGACGAAGTGCGCGTTGACCCGGCGCGGGAAGGCCGGGTGATGCTCCAGGGCGGGGCCGAGCGCCTCGACCGGGAAGTGCGCGACGTCCTCGACGAAGGCCACCGCGTGCGGGTTGCCCATCGAGACCGCCGTCACGGCGAGCGAGTGCCCCTCGACCCGCAGCGGCAGGTCGACCGGCGGGTCGCCCGGCAGCGTGGTCGGGATGTCGACGCCTCGGAGGATCGGCACGCCCATGTCCACGCGGACCCGGCGGGCCCGACCGGCCTCGAGTTCCAGGTCGAGCGTCAGGACCCCCCGACCGGTCTCGACCGTCACCCGGGGCCGGGGCGCGATCCCGTGGTCGTGGATGTACTTGGCGACGCACCGGACGCCGTTGCCGCACATCTCCGACTCCGACCCGTCGGCATTGAACATCCGCATCCGCGCGTCGGCCCGCTCCGACGGCCCGATCAGGATCAGGCCGTCGGAGCCGATCCCGAAATGCCGGTCGCTCATCGCGATCGCCAGCCGCGCCGGGTCGACCGGCGCCTCTTGGTCGAAGGTGCTGACGTAGACGTAGTCGTTGCCGATCCCATGCATCTTGGTGAACTTCATCGGTCGCTCGCGTCCGGACTCGACACATGCCGCCGGGACGATTCCCGAAAGGTCTCGCCCGCGCCCCCGCGCCTCGAACCATCCGGCGCGACGTGCGAGGCGTCGGCGGCGGCTTCCGGGGGGAAACCCGTCGGTGTCCCGGGACGTCGGCGGGGGAGGCGGCGCGTGGGATCAGGGCCCGCACCGAAAACCTATCGAGCGCCCCGGGTTTCCGCCTTCGGGACCGGTACGCGGTCTGGGCGTCGGCCCCCGCGCACGGGCTCTGAAGACGGAACCCGCGACTCGCACCATAGTTCGTTAGCCGCACTCAGAGGGAACGATAACATGGGGGCGCGTCGGGGTGCAACGCTCCGGGTCGGGCCCCCCGTCTCCGTCAATTCGGCCTTGTGCCGCGAGGGCCGCGGAATCTAACCTAATCAGGTCAACGCCGATGGAACGTTCGTCGTCCGTGACAGGAAGACCCCGAGGTGTCACATGCTGGGGATGCCCGAGCCGACCGCTTACGACCTCAAGTTCCGAGTCCTGGGCATCCCCGTCCGCGTCCACCCGCTCTTCTGGTTGGTCACGGTGCTCCTGAGCCGAACGGAAAATCTCAAGGTCATCCTGATCTGGACCGCGTGCGTCTTCGCCTCGATCCTCGTCCACGAGCTGGGCCACGGCCTGATGGCCCGAAGCTTCGGCTCCTCGCCCGCGATCGTGCTCCATAGCATGGGAGGGCTCTGCTTCTCGGAGCCGGAGCGTCTGACGCCCTGGCAACGCCTGGTCGTCATCCTCGGCGGTCCGGGGGCCCAGCTCGTCTTGCTTGGCGTCATCCTGCTCGCCGGCGGGCTGTTCTTCCGCATCACCCCGGGAGAAGACCTGTTCCTGATCGGGAATCTCCTGGGACTCAGCCTGGGAGGCGTCCCCAGCCTGGCCCTGGCCATGTTGCCCGAGACCACCGCAAGAGTCTTCATCTATCTTGTGGAGATCAACTTGCTCTGGGCCCTCCTGAACCTCTTCCCGGTCTGGCCGCTCGACGGCGGGCAGGCAGCCGGAATCCTCCTGTCGATGCACGACCGCCGCCGGGGGATGCACCGGGCTCACGTCATCTCGCTCCTGACGGCCGGCCTGCTCGCCATGTGGATGCTCCAGAAGCAGGAATATTTCATGGCGCTCTTCTTCGGCTATTTCGCCCTCATCAATTACCAGGTCCTCCACGTCATGCATCAATCTGCCAGGTATGATCTGTTTGAGGACGACGCGGGCTGGTGGAAACGTTAGAATCCCGGGCCGGCCCGCGACGACCCTTCTCGACAGAGCCTCGATACTCTAAGCAGGCCCGCAAGAGGTTTTTAACACCGCTGAGCCACCCTACGAGGGCTTGATTTCCAGGGGGTCCCCGTCATTTTCAGCGCGGAAGCGGCGAACCGAGCGGAGGGACCAAAGCCTTCTGGCACGGAGGGCCCTGTTGTCTCGGGGAAATCGGCCCTCCTGATGTCCGTCCGGTGATCGATCCAGGGACGGCGATTCCGCGAGAAACCGCCTGTTTTCTGGGTCATCTCGCAGTCCTTGTCAAATTCTTTTTGCGGACCTGTTTAGCCCCGGGCGAACGGCCTGAAATACCCTCCCCCGAGGCCCGCTCCGAAGATCCCGCGGAATGAATCTTGCGAGGGAAGAGTCGGGAGATGGCGATCCAAGATCGGTATGATAAAATTCAAGCCGGCCCGGCGCGAGTTTCTTGGCCTCCGCCGCGGGCGGCCGGACGTGCCTCGGCCCGCTGCCCCGAGATCGAAGGCCTGTCTTTTAGGTGAGGAGGAGCCGCATGGCCCCGAATCGTCCGAGGTTTTCCAGCCATTGCGCGGTCGCGGGGCTGGTGCTCCTGGCCACGCTGGTCGCGGCGCCCCGCGCATGGTCGCAGCACACGCCCGACCCTTACAACTACGTCGGCGAATACAACCGGGGCTACGAGCCCTACATGTTCCCGTCTCTTCCGAACGAGCAGGGTTTCGTCCCCGGCCAGGCCGCGTTGGTGGGACGCGCGGGCATCCTCCAGTCGAATCAGTTCCAGAGCTACCTCCAGGGGCTGGATGGCTCCGAGGGCGTCGGCGTCAGCAACCCGTATTACCAGGCCTATCGTCAGTACGACCGGGACTTCGGGCGCACCTACGCCCCCAACCAGGAAGCCGATCGGAGCTACTACGAGGACCTGAAGATACGGCACGAGAAGATCCGCAAGTACCAGGAGGCCGCGCGCGAGAAATACGCCGATTACGTGCGTGAGAGCGACCCGACCCGGCGCGCCCGCCTCTACCGCGAATATCTCGACCTCGACCAGCGGTCCGCCCTCGAGTCGGGTGCGCTCCGCGGCGGGCCGACGCAATCGAACCGGACCGGCTCGTCCGCCTCGATGCTCAACGCCCGCTCGGCCGCCGAGACTCGGCCCAGGACACCGACCCCGTCTCCGGGAACAGCGCCGACACCGGCACCCAGGGGGTCGACTCGAGGTGGCACGAGCACCCCCTCCTCGCGTCACGGCGTGGCGCCCGGCCTCGCGCCGAGGCGGTACGCGGCGCCTCCACCCTTACCCGGCGGATCCGACTTCCTGGAGTCGTCGCCTCGGTCGTCGCAGGGCACCCCCTCCGATACACTCCGCCGCAGCGAGCTGATGGAACGGGCGAAACCCGAGGCCACCCCCGGCACCACGCGGCCCTCCGCCCCACCCCCGCCTGACAGCCCTGAGCCTCGCTGACGAATTCACGACCTGACAGGCGGCTCGAAATAAGCGTTTCAGTGGGACGGCGCAAGTGGCTCGCTCGCAGCGACACGGGGCTCACACACCGCATCATAAGTTTTACGTTTGAGACAATTTGCGGCAGGATGGCTTTCGCGCGTGCTTCTCGCCGACTTTCAGGTCGTCATTTAAATCGCGTCGCGCCGCCAAGCGAGTCCGTTGACGGCCGCGTCTTGGAGATTATAATGGTTCGTGTCTTACCGGGGGAGTCGTCGCGGCAAGGAGACAGACCTCCCCTCTGATGAGATTCTCACGTCGTCCGAAGTTGCTTCCCACATCTCTTCGGTTTACGAGTAAACCATTTTTTTTATTCGGCTTTGTGAAACACTTCACAAAGTCGATCGTCTCCGGGGTGCGGGCCAGGCGGTGCCGCTACGGTCATGGATACGGAATTCACACCGATCTTCCTGTTCATCCTTGTGGCGATCATGGTCGCACTGGGGATGTTGGTGGCTAGCGCCGTGCTGGGCCCGAAGCGGGCGACCGTAGTCAAGCAGATGCCCTACGAGTCGGGGATGGACCCGATCGGCGATGCCAGGCAGCGATTCGACGTGCGATTCTACCTGCTGGCGATCGCCTTCCTGCTGTTCGATGTCGAGTTGCTCTTCCTTTATCCGTGGGCGGTCGCTCAGTGGAGCGCGCCGGCCGCGACGGCGGCCGCCTCGGCGCCGGCCGCGACCGCTTCGGCCCCGGCGCCGCCTGTGGTCGCGGGCATCCCCCCCGTCTTTCGCAACCTCGTCTTCGGCGAAATCCTGGTCTTCATCGCCATCCTGGCGGCGGCGTTCGCCTACGCGTGGCGCAAGGGGGTGTTTGAATGGCGATAGGCTCGACCCGGGAGACCGGCGTCCCGACCCCGGCAGCGAAGCCGACAGGCTCGACGCTCACGCTCCAGCCCAAGGGGACCGTCGAGGTCCCCGAGAACACGGTCCTGACGACGATCGACTCGGTCGTCAACTATTGCCGGAAATACAGCCTCTGGCCGATGCCGTTCGCGACCGCCTGCTGCGGGATCGAGCTGATGGCCGTCGGCGCCAGCCGGTTCGACATCGCGCGATTCGGCGCCGAGGTGATGCGGTTCAGCCCTCGGCAGTGCGACCTGATGATCGTCGCCGGCCGTGTGGTGATGAAGATGATGCCGGTCCTGCAACGGATCTGGCTCCAGATGCCCGAGCCCAAGTGGTGCATCAGCATGGGGGCGTGCGCCTGTTCCGGCGGCGTGTTCGACACCTATGCCGTCGTCCAGGGGATCGACCGCTTCATCCCCGTCGATGCCTACATCCCCGGCTGCCCCCCCCGGCCCGAGCAGATCCTTCGGTCGGTCATGGACCTCCAGGCCAAGATCCAGCGCGGCGGCTCGCTGGCCGGCACCGGGTTGCCCGAGCTGCTCGAGCGCGAGAAGATGATCGCCGAGAAGCGGACCCTGCCCCCGGGCTTCGCCTTGGCGAGCGAGCGCGGCGACGAGGACCGCTTCGGATATCGGCTGCCGGGCGGCCCCGGTCAACTGGGCGCGGATGAGACGAAATAGAAGCCGCTGCGTCCGAGAGAACACAGAGAACACAAGGCCCACGAAGAGAGAAGGGTTTGAGGAGAAGAACGAGAGACGAGACGAGAGCCCTCGATCCAGTCACTCTTTCTTGCTCCCGCTCTTCTCTGTGACTTTCGTGGCCCCCCGTCTCATTGGAGAGAACGATCGGGATGAGCACCTCGACCGCCCCGACCTCCGACCGCCACGCTGCCACGCTGACGACCTTGTCGCGCGCCTTCGGTGACGGGGTCTTCAGCACGTCGCGGTTCCGCGACAACCTCCGCGTCTTCGTGCCGCCGTCACGGCTGCTGGAGGTGCTCGGCGTCCTCAAAGACACGAGCGGTTTCGCCCTGCTCTCCGATCTGGGGGCGACCGACTACCTCGGCTACCCGGGCCGGACCCGCGCCCGATTCGAGGTCCATTACGTGCTGGTGAACCTCGACACCGTCGAGCGGTTGGTGGTCAAGGCGGGCGTGGACGATCCCGACCCGACCCTGCAGACGGTCGTCCACCTCTGGCCGGGGGCCAACTGGATGGAGCGCGAGGTCTACGACATGTTCGGGATCACCTTCACCGGCCACCCCGACCTGAGGCGGATCCTGATGCCCGAGGAGTTCACCGCCTTCCCGCTCCGGAAGGACTACCCGCTTCGCGGGCGCGGCGAGCGGCACAACTTCCCGCGCCTGTCGCGCGGGGAATCGTGATCCCCGGCCGGGCGGCCGATTCGGGGTCCCGGAATTTCAATTAAAACATGATATTTAAAATTTCAAATCTGAAATTTTAAATTTGAGTTGACGAACACTGCGGTTATTTGTGATCCGAGATCCGCTCCCGGAGTCCTCTGACCCCGTAGGTACGCACCTATGCCGTCCAACTTGCTCGACGACGCCGAACTGGGGACCGAGTCCAAGGAACTGACCTGGACGCTCAACTTCGGTCCGCAGCACCCCGCGACGCACACGACCCTCCGGCTGATCCTGGAGCTGGACGGCGAGCGGATCGTCAAGGCGACGCCCGACATCGGCTACCTGCACTCGGGGTTCGAGAAGCTGGGCGAGCACCTGAACTTCAACCAGTACGTCACGATCGCCGACCGCAAGAACTACGTCAGCCCGCCGATGAACGAGGTGGCCTGGCACCACGCGGTCGAGAAGCTGCTGGGCATCGAGCTGACGAGGCGATGCCAGTACATCCGCGTGATCATCGGCGAGCTGTCGCGGATCAGCGACCATCTGCTCAGCACCGGGGCGTCGGCGCTCGACCTGGGGGCGTTCACCGCCTTCCTGTACATGTTCAACCTCCGCGAGCTGATCTACGACGTCTTCGAGGAGATGTCTGGCTACCGGTTCCACCCCGGCTACACGCGAGTCGGCGGGGTGATGTACGACTTCAGCGATCGGGTGGTCGAGCGGATCCGTCGGGTCCTCGAGGCCTTCCCGGGCGTCTACGCCGACGTGGAGAAGCTCCTGTTCCGGAACCGGATCTTCATCGACCGGCTCCGCGATGTGGGGGTCCTGA
>JAFANO010000085.1 GCA_019232645.1 Planctomycetaceae bacterium
CTCCGCCTTTGTATCCGCAAGGCCGACGAGGTCTGGGGTGAAGCCGCGCTCGGCCACGGCCTTGCGGATACAAGATTCTGCAAATCGCGCGTTGCGTCGTCTACAGCCCGCTCGGCGCGACGGCCGAGTCGCGGAGGTGCGATATCCGGCGAGATGCCTCCCGAATCGTGGTGCAATGGCACCGGCTTTCCTCTTTCGATCGACCGGGCTGGATCTTCTCCGCCATCTGAAGGTCTCCGCGTTGGCGAGTCTTGATTTATCAGGTATACGCAGCTATTTTGAATCGCAAGCGGATGCAGGCAATTTCGCTCGGCTTTCTCTGATCCGCGCGTGCGAAAGGGGATGAGATCATGCCACTCGTCCGGATCGACTTGCGCAAAGGGAAGGACCTGACCTACCGCCAGGAGATCGGCCGCGTCGTCTATGAAGCGATGGTTGCCGTCGCGGGGGTGCCGGCCAACGCTCGCTTCCAGGTCGTGAGCGAACACGACGCCGACAACTTCCTCTTCGATCCGGGCTACCTCGGTATCGACCGCAGCGATGACCTGGTCATCATCCAGATCACGTGGAACGAGGGTCGGACGGTCGAGCAGAAGAAGGCGCTCTACAAGGCGATCGTCGACGGGCTCGCAAAGGCACAGGGCATCCGCCCCGAGGATGTCTTCATCAACCTCGTCGACGTCAGGAAGGAGAACTGGTCCGTTGGCAAGGGCGAAGCCCAGTACGCGTCTTGGAAAGACGCGTACTGGGAAGGAACGGCTGGTCAGCGGGGTGTCTAACGCGCGTTCGGGGGCCACCGGGCGAGGCCCAGGATAACGTGGTGGACGCTCATCTCGGAAATAACGACGGAGAGAGAGCACGCTTCACGAGGAGGGAGCACATGGAGCCCCGACGACTCGGCAAGCAGGGTTTGACCGTCTCCGCGATGGGACTCGGCTGCATGGGTATGAGCGATGCCTACGGGCCCGCCGACGAAGCCGAGTCCGTCGCGACCATCCACCGGGCGCTGGAACTGGGGGTGAATCTTCTCGACACATCGGACGCCTACGGCCCGTTCACCAACGAGGAGCTGGTCGGCAAGGCGATCCGCGGCCGGCGTGACGAAGTGAGGTTGGCCACGAAGTTCGGGTTCGTGGGCGGCACGGACGGTAGGGGGGGAGGGGGCATAGACGGCCGGCCGGAGCACGTGCGCGAGGCCTGCGACGGCTCGCTCCAGCGGTTGGGGGTCGATCACATCGACCTCTACTACCAGCACCGCGTCGATCCAAAGGTCCCCATTGAAGAGACCGTCGGCGCGATGGCGGAGATGGTGCGGCAGGGGAAGGTGCGTTACCTCGGCCTGTGCGAGGCGGCGCCCGCGACCATCCGCCGGGCGCATGCCGTGCACCCGATCTCCGCCCTGCAGACCGAGTATTCGCTGTGGAGCCGCGACCCCGAGGACGAGCTGCTTCCGACCGTCCGGGAATTGGGCATCGGCTTCGTCGCGTACAGCCCGCTCGGCCGTGGGTTCCTCACCGGTCAGTTGCGCCGCTTCGAGGATCTGCCTGCGGATGATTGGCGTCGCCACAGGCCGAGGTTTCAGGGAGAGAACTTCCAGAAGAACCTGGAACTCGTGGACCGGGTGAAGGAGATTGCCGCCACGAAGCAGGCGACGCCGGCCCAGTTGGCCCTCGCGTGGCTCCTGGCCCAAGAGGGTGTCGTTCCCATCCCGGGCACCAAGCGCCGCAAGAACCTGGAGGAGAACGTGACCGCGCTCGGGATCGCCCTGACGCGCGAGGACCTGGAACGGATCGACGAGGCGGCACCGAAAGGCGCGGCCAGCGGGGAACGGTACGAGGATATGAGCGTGGTGGATCGCTGAACCGACCGCCCGCTGTCCCCACTTTCGTCATGAGGCCGGCGGCCTCACGTGACCCTGGTCGCTGACGAGACGGCGGCCTTCTCGCAGGAGATGATGCACGCCGCGCCAAGCTGAACGGGCCGGCGTCCGCCCACTCGATTCCCACCACGGCCGAACTGATCTCGGCACTACAGGCTGGCCCGACGGCGGCGGATTCATATCGGAGGCGTGAAAACATGGTCGAGAGCGACAACCTTCGCTACACGAGGATAGCCCTCAACAATGGATCAGGTGCCATCCCCGCCCTCGGCTTTGGCACACTGATTCCCGACCCCGTGGCAACCAGAACCGCGACCAAGGCGGCGCTGGAAGCAGGCTTTCGCCAGCTCGACGCTTCGGAACGCTACCGAAATGAAGAGGAGGTCGGCGAAGCGATGCAGGAGGTGTTCAAGGCGGGGAAGATCAAGCGGGAAGAAGTGTTTATCGCCACGAAACTCTGGAATAACAATCATCGTCCTGAACGCGTCAAACCCGCCTTCGAGGCCAGTCTCAAGAAACTCCAACTCGACTACGTCGATCTCTATCTCATCCACACCCCCTTTGCCTTCCAACCTGGAGACGAGCAAGACCCGAGGGATGCGAATGGCAATGTGATTTATGACAGAGGGGTGACGTTGCTGGATACATGGAGGGCGTTGGAGGGTCTAGTGGACGAGGGCAAGTGCAAGGCCATCGGATTGTCCGACGTCAGCCTCGCCCAGACGAAAGAGATCTTTGAAGCGGGGAGGATCAAGCCTTCAGTTGTTCACGTCGAGTCACATCCATATCTCCCGCAATGGGACCTTCTGGACCACTGCAAGAAGAATGGCATCGTGTTGCAGGCGTTCGCGGCACTGGGGCATAGCAGCGAGCCCAAGTTGATGGACGATCCGGTCATTACGGCTGTTGCCAAGCGAGTCAACAAGACCCCGGCGCAGGTCTTGCTCGCCTGGGCCATCCAGCGCGGGACGGCCCTTCTGACCACCTCGACGATCCCCAACCAGATCAAGGAGAACTTTGACGTCTCCATGCTTCCTGAAGACGCCATGCGGGAGATTAGCGAAGGAATCAAGACGCGGGTCCGGTTTAATACCGTTGTCGAGACCGGCGTTCCCGGGTTTATTCCGAGAGGAAAGGGAGGGTGAGACGGCAAGGCGTTCGGCGCGGAGGTCACGTCGACAAGCGCAAGCAAGCGGATGT
>JAFANO010000185.1 GCA_019232645.1 Planctomycetaceae bacterium
CTCGTATCGCGCGCGGGCGGTTGTCCTGACCACCGGCACCTTCCTCCAGGCGCTGATGCACACCGGCGAGGTCAAGACCGCGGGCGGCCGCGCCGGCGACACCTCGGCCGATGGGCTCTCCGGGAGCCTCTCGGCGCTCGGCTTCGAACTGCGACGGTTCAAGACCGGCACGCCCCCGCGGCTCAACGGCCGGACCATTGACTTCGACCGCCTGGAGCGCCAGCCGGGCGACGATGACCCGGTCCCCTTCTCGTTCCTGACCGGGCGGATCACGCGTCCGCAACTCGACTGTCATCTGACGGCGACCAACGCCGAAGTCCACGATGTCATCCGCGCCAACCTGCACCGCGCGCCGATGTACTCGGGCCAGATCCGGAGCACCGGCCCGCGCTACTGCCCCTCGATCGAGGACAAGGTCGTCCGCTTCGCCGACCGCGAGCAGCACCAGATCTTCCTCGAGCCCGAGGGGCGGAACACCTTCGAATACTATTGCAACGGGATCTCGACCAGCCTCCCCCGCGACGTCCAGGAGACGATCATCCCCATGATCGCGGGGCTGGAGCGGGCCGAGATCATGAGGTTCGGCTACGCGGTCGAATACGACTACGCCCCGCCGACCCAGCTTCACCCGACACTCGAGACCAAGCGAGTGGCCGGGCTCTTCTTCGCGGGACAGATCAATGGCACGACAGGCTACGAGGAGGCCGCCGCGCAGGGGCTCGTCGCCGGGATCAACGCCGCGCTGCTGGTCGAGGGGGTCGAGCCGCTGGTCCTCGACAGGTCGCAGGCGTACCTCGGTGTCCTGATCGATGACCTGGTCACCCGGGGCGTCGACGAGCCGTATCGGATGTTCACCAGCCGGGCGGAATATCGGCTCCTCCTGCGGCACGACAACGCCGACCTCCGCCTGACCGAGCTGGGTCGGCGTGTGGGCCTGGTCGAGGACCGACGTTGGGAACGGTTCCGGGCGCGGCAGCGACAGATCGATGCGCTCCACGACGCCCTGAGACGCCAGCGGGTCGACGGCGAGTCGCTGCTCCAGGTCCTCCGCCGCCCCCCGGCCACCTGGGAAGATGTGTTGAACCTCTCCCCCGCGCCGGCGGAGCTCGCCGCCGACGCCGATGTCGTCGACCAGGTCACGATCGAGGCGAAGTACGGTGGCTACATCACCCGCCAGGCGCAACAGGTCGATCGGTTCCAGCGCCTGGAGCACAAGCCCCTCCCGTCCGACCTCGACTATCATGCGATCCCGCAACTCCGCGCCGAGGCCCGCGAGAAGTTCCATCGCGTCCGGCCACGCTCGCTCGGTCAGGCGGGCCGGATCAGCGGCGTTAACCCGGCCGATATCGCCACGCTCCTGGTCTACCTCAAACGATCCCATCCCGCGCCGTCGTCGCCAGATCCCTAGAGCCCGCTGTGAAGGCTGTCCCGTTCGCCCGTGAAAAAAAGTCCGATCCGGTCGCACGTGGGGAAGCGCTTTTTCAGGGAAGGAAACGCTCGGTTTCTCGGCGCTTTCCGTAACTTCGCCCGGCCGAGTCGTCCCGCGACCCTGGGCCCTTTGATCACTCCCGAGAGAACCCGGATTCTGCGGAAGCGTTCGCCGGTCATTTGGGTTGACAGGGTTGGGAGGAATCCTATAATTGGCTGTGTTGGCAAAATTGGTAAGTTTGTTAGATTCAGTAAACTTTACGGATCATGCGTCACTGAGGGGCTGCGGATCTTGATGCGGCTGGCCATGTGGGATCAGTTTGTGAGGAAGGCGAGTCCGGCATGGAGGTTGTGGAGGGCGTCCGGCGGATAGCTGAGGAGGAGGCCCGGGTTTGCCGGGGACGGAGCGACCGAGCCTATGAGCTCGAAGAATGGGACGTACCCGACCATGAAGACCGTTTTCACGACGGGTGAAGCCGCGAAGATCTGCAAAGTCAGTCAGCAGACGATTATCCGCTGTTTTGATTCGGGCCAGCTACGGGGTTTTCGGGTTCCTGGCTCACGGTTCCGGCGGATACCGCGCGAGGCTCTCTATCGTTTTATGAAGGAAAATAATATCCCCACCGACGCGCTGGAGAGCGGTCGGCGACGGATCCTGATCGTCGACGATGATCCGGCGGTGGTGGACCTGATCTCGGACGTGCTGGCCAATGATGCGCGGTTCGAGATCAAGGTGGTCAATAATGGTTTCGCCGCGGGGATGCAGGCCAAGGAATATCATCCCGACCTGATCATCCTCGACGTGATGCTGCCGGATATCAACGGTCAAGCCGTCTGCGAGCTGATCCGCCAGGATCCGACGTTGACCGATATCAAGATCATCTGCATCTCGGGGATGGTCGAGGAAGATAAGATCGGCGAGCTGAAGGCGGCCGGTGCCGACGATTTTCTGCACAAGCCGCTCGACATCGATGAACTGATTCGTCGTGTCTGCCGACTCTTGGATATAGAGACCGGTCCGACCGGCTGAGCGATGCTGGTCGATCCCGGCAGGATGCGGGATTTGGGGGTCTGGTCTCTCGAAGGTCTGGATTCATCCAGTCGTCGCCGATGGGAAGGAGCCCGAGTCGGTGCGAACCTTTCCTCTTCGACACACCCCTGGCTTCGACCTCCGCCGTCCCCTGGGACGGTTGGATAGCCTGCCCCTGCGTCCGACGACAGCGCGGATGGTGCTCTCCGCGGCGACCGACGCGCCGAGCGATCCCACCACCGACCGGATCGATGCGTCGAAGTGGCTCGCGCCGACGGGGATCGATCCCGGCTGGGTGCTCGCGACGTCGTGCCGTTCGCGACCGTGCGACCCGCTCGCGCTGGTGTCCGAGCGCCCCTGGTGGCCTGTGACGTCGGCCGCCGCCTCCGAGGCGTTGCGCCGGCTCTGGCGGCATGCGGTGGCGGCCGGCCTGGCGGCGTGGCGGCTCGCCCGGGAGGTGAACGACCCCGAACCCGAGCGGGTCGCGGACGCCGCGCTGTTACACGGATTGGGACGCTGGGCGGCGGCGGCGATCGACCCGGACTGGCTGGCGGCCTGGCTGGCGGAGGCCGATCCTCGGGGGCGTCGGGAATTCGAGCGCCGGACGCTTGGCGCCGAGACGATGGTGCTCGGCCGGACGCTCGCCGAGCGCTGGGGGTGCGACCCGCTCGTCGCGGAGGCCGCCTGGCTGCACGATGACCCCGATGGCGGCCTGAACGGCTGCGCGGCGGAACCGGCGCGGCTGGCAGTAATCCAACAGGCATACGCCCATGCGGAGCGGACCCCCTGGGCCCTCTCCCGCGGCGCGGGTCGCGCACCCTCGGGAGCCGACCCAAGGATCCGGCTGCTGACGGCCGAGGTCCAGGTGCGATGCAGCGAGGCATTCGTCGAGCCCGATGCCACGCCGCACGAGGAGAGGCTGTCGCGCGCCCACGCGCGGCTCTATCTGGAGTCGGCCGAACTCCGCACCGCCTGTGCGGCGCGGGACCGCTTCCTGGGCGCGCTGGCCGGGTCCGAACCGACGGAGGACCCGGAGACCTGGGCCGAACGTGCGGGCCTGGCCTGGTGCGGCATGCCGGGCATGGCCACGGCTCGGGTCGTCTGGACCGGGCCGGGAACCACCTCCTCTCCTCGAGACGTCCCCCTCTCCCCCGGGGGACGTCCGGCGACGCTGGTCGTGCCCCTCGTGGACCGAGGTCGGCCGTGTGCCGAGGTCCACCTCTGGATCGATCCCGATCGCCCCACGGCCTCCTCCGAGGCGCTGGCCACCCGGGACGCCTGGCAAGCCTGGGCCGCGCTGGTCGCCGAGCGGGCCCGGACCGCCACGCGGCTCGACCAGGCCGTCCGTGCTCACCGCGACCGCATCGAGTGCGAGCGATCGCGGTCCCTGGTGTCGAAGCTCGACGCCCTGGCCGAGTTTGCCGCCGGGGCCGGCCACGAGCTGAACAACCCGCTCGCCGTCATCGTCGGCCGGGCCCAGCTCTTGCTGGCACGCGAGTCCGATCCCGCTGCGTCGCGGATGCTCCGCGCGATCCTGGCGCAGGCGCAGCGGGCGCATCGGATCCTGCGCGACCTGATGTACGTCGCCCGCCCATCCGAGCCCCGTCCCCGGTTCTGTCAGCCCGAGGAGATCCTCCGCGCCTGCCTCCGCGACGCGAAGGCCGAGGCCGACGCGCGGGGCGTCCAGATCGTCGCCGGGCAGGCCGAGCCCGGGCCCAAAGTCTGGGCCGACCCCGACGCGCTACGGCACCTGGCCGAGGTCCTGCTCCGCAACGCCCTGGAGGCCACCCCCAAGGGAGGGACGATCCGGGTCTCGTCCTCCGGCGACGGCGCGGCCCTGCGCTGGACCGTCCAGGACACCGGCCGAGGCATCACCCCGGCCGAGGGCCAGCGCCTCTTCGACCCCTTCTATTGCGGACGTCAGGCGGGGCGTGGGCTGGGACTTGGCCTGCCCCGCGCCGCCCGGTTCGTCGCGCTGGCCGGCGGCGACCTGCGCTGGCACTCGACGCCCGGCCGGGGGACGACCTTCCACCTCCACCTCCCCCTGGCGGCGCCGCCGAAGCCCCCGGCCCTGGCCGAATCGGAAGCCGGTCCTCCTGGCTCGTGGAAGGATCCGCCGCTGCCCAAGTCTTAGGCAATGCCCGCACCACAAACCATCGAGTCGGCGATCTCGTGACAATCGCCGCAGAGGTAGGTGACGCTCAAGGGCTCGTCATAATTCCAGTGATGGCGTTCCAGGCGGAGCCTGCGCCGACACCAGGCGCAGCACTTGGGCCGCGTGATCAACCCGAGCTGCTCGGCGAGCGCCGCCGCATACCGCGCCGAGCGGGTGCGGATCCGTCGGGGCTTGAGCAGGTCGAGGCTGATCTCCAGGTGTCGTCGAAGTCGGGCGAGCTTGGCGTGCTGGCGGTTCCGTCGGCCTTTTTTCATGACGAGTTACCCGGATTGGAACCCTATGGCCATCTCGAGGACGACGATAGGACGTCGGTTTCCACTCCATCGGCGGAGCCCCTGGCGGGGATCATCCGACGGACTCCTGGATAACGCAGCGGTCAGGTCAACTCTACTGCAAAGGGTGGGCCATGTCTATCGGCATATGAAAAAGATGAGGCGTGAGATCAATTGTGATGAATCAAAGTGTTGTGACGAAAATAGCGATCGCGCGGGAGGCGAGGATTGTGCGTTCGCGACGAGGATTTCCTCCCCCGGCCTGACGCCCCGATGAAATCGGCCTGATGGTCCCGCCACCGTGCGTCGCACGGATTCTCAGCGCGGCAGCGTCCCCTTACCGAGGAAAATAATCTTTTCTATTTTTTGCAAGTCTCAAATACCTCTCATTTTAAATTTATTCCC
>JAFANO010000248.1 GCA_019232645.1 Planctomycetaceae bacterium
CAGGCGGCGATCGAGAACTTGCGGGTCCTGGCCGCGAAGTTCCCCGCCTACGGGCCGTACGGCTTCGTCGACACGGTCGACGTGGTCACTGGGCGGGTGGCCGGGGCCGTGCTCGTGCTCGACCAGGGGATGATCCTGGCGGCGCTGACCCAGGTCATCGGCGGCGACGTCCTGCGCCGGGGCTTCAGCGTCGGAGCTGTGGCAGCGACGATCCGGCCGCTGATCGCCCCCGAGCGGTTCGAGGTGGATCCCGACGTACCCACGCCGGCACGTCCCACCCGGCCTGCGACATGGGTCACCGAGGCGGCCTGATGGTTCCCACCCCGAACGGCTCCGCGTCTTCTCAAGAGCGCCGTCCCTGGCGGAGCGGGCCCGTCGACCTCGTCGACGCCTCGCCGGGCGTCGGCGGGCCGACGACCTCGAGACCGATCGCCAGTGAGCGGGCGTCGCTCGCCGCGACCGCTCCGACGCGGACGGGGTGGATCGGCGGGGCATTCGCCCCGCCGCGGCCCTTCAGGCGCGCCCGGCGTCCGCCTCGGCACGAAGACTCAGCCATGGCCCTTGTACTTGAAGGATACCCGGAGCTTGACGCGGTAGGCCTCGACCTCGCCGTCCGGGCGGAGGTGGGTGTCCAACTGGACCACCTCGGCGATCCGCAGATCCTCGAGTGTCTGGGACGCCTGCTTGAGGGCGACGGCGGCCGCCTTCTCCCACGATTCAGGACTGGACCCGACCAGTTCGATGACCTTGTACACGCTCTCAGGCATGACAACCTCCCTTCTGGGTGATGGTCCAGGAGTGCCGAGCTCGATGGTCGCGGGCCGCGCCGCGTGGGTGGCGATCGCCCCTGGACCATCCGGTGCCGACCCTCCCGAAATTCTCCACGTTGCCACTTCTCCGGTCCGGTCCACAGCCCTGGCGGCGGCGCGTCCGCCTCGCTCCGAAGCCGTGGGCCCGCGACCAACGCCCTCCGCGCCTCGCCGCCCCGGAGGTCGGCCTGCGACGGTCGGACTCCCTCATCGTACCCCGGCCCGGGATCCGCCTCCAGCCCGTGGCGGTGGATCCGAGAGAGAAGCGGGCGGAAACCGCTTCCGACGCGGAGAAGTCGGGTGACCCGGACTCGCGCCTCGGCTCAGCCGCCGGGGTGGAGGGCGCGTTCCAGCGCCAGGGCCAGCGCCTCGGGGCGCTGGCTGCCGATGAGCAGGCGAGAGCCGTCGGACAGGTCGAGCCGGACGCCGCGGTTGCCCCGGGCGCTGAGCACCCGCTCGCCGTCACGGCCGGAGCGGATGCCCCAGCCGCCATAGTCGGCCAGCGGCCGGTAGCTGACCACCTCCAGGCGCATGATGGTCCCGATCGGGACCATCCGGCGGTAGGTGGGGATCCAGCCGAACCAGACTCGGACGTCGGTCGGGGTCACCTCGGTGGTCATCCGGAGCAACCCCAGGACGAGGACCACCGGCAGCAGCAGTCCGACGGCGGCGCCGAGGCCCATCTCGAGCGTCCCGAGGCGGGCCAGCCCGGCGGCATCTGGCACGTGCTCGAAGCACCAGAGCAGGCCGGCCCAGACCAGGAGCTCGATCGCGCCGATCAGCGCGTAGACCCGCCAGTCGAAGTTCTGCTCCTCGCGGAAGATGATCACCGAGGGCTGGATTGCCGCCACGGACACGCTCATGCCCCTCCCCACGATCCGGCTTGGTTCCAGTGCCCCAGGACCCGGCAGAGCGCCTGGTAGCCCAGGTCGGACACGCGGTCAACCGGGACGCGCCAGAGCCGCGGATTGAGCACCTCCAGCGAGACGTACCCGTCGTATCCGATCCGCCCCAGGTGGTCGAGGATCGGGCCGATCTGGAAGTCCCCCTCGCCCGGCAGGATACGGTCGCCGTCGCCGGCCAGCTCGCGCGGGGTCCCGCTCAGGTCGCAGACCTGGACCCAGGCGAGGTTGTCGCGCGTCAGGTAGGCCAGGTCCTCGAACTTGCTCGGACCGGTATAGTAGTGGAACAGGTCGAAGCAGACGCCCAGCCCCTCGACGCCGTGCCGCGCGATCAGCGCCAGCGCGGTGTCGAGACTGGCGCAGATGCTGGCCCCCTTCTGGAACTCCAGCGCCAGCCGAACGCCGTAGGGGCGCGCCAGCTCGGCGGCCTCGCGGAGCGAGGCGGAGGCCCGGCCGAAGTCGTCGGGGGCGAGTGTGCGGACGAAGTCGGCGGCGACGACCAGGACCGGCACCTCCAGCTCGCGGAGCAGGTCGAGCCTGCGCCGGAAGTGGTCCCAGTGCGTCTCGCGCTCCGCCCCGCGCGACAGCAGCAGCCCCCCCTGCCCCGCCGCGGCCGCCGCCAGGAGCCCGTGCCCCTCCAGCAGCGACCGGGCCTCGGCCACCTCGTGCGACTCCAGGTATGACTCCAGCTTGGTCAGCCAGAGCTCGATCGCCCTCCAGCCGCTCCGCGCGTAGGCCTCCAGGTCGGCCTCGAACGTCGTGCTCATCGTGGTCGCCTGGCTCATGCAGGGTTTCACCGATGCCCTCCCTCCGACCCGATCCGGTCGCCCGAAGCCCCCTCATCTGATCCGCATCTCAGAGATTTTCTACGCCATCTCCGGATCTCGAATTCGCGATTTTCGAATTCGAGCTTTCCCATCTCCCATCCGCAAGCCGAGTGCACGAAACGCCTGGAAACCGTATGATACGAGTCCCAGGAATTTTGTGCACCGATCTGCTGATTTGAAATTGGAAATCTCAAATGTGAGATCCGGATAAAGGGCACAAAAGATCCGGAATGCGTCTGAGTCCTCTCTTGCCGGGTCCGGGGGCCGGCGGGGAGGTTGTCCGACGTCGCGCCCGGACCTCACTCGTCGCCCGGGATCGGCTGGCCCTCGAGCAGGTCCTGCAGCGCCCGGGCCACGCCGGCCGAGGGCACGCGCCACTGCCGGCAACTGTCGCGGTCGCGGACCGTCACGGTGTCGTCGGTCAGGGTCTGGCCGTCGACGGTGATGCAGAACGGGGTGCCCGCCTCGTCCTGGCGGCGGTAGCGCCGGCCGATCGCCCCTTTTTCATCATAGAAGACCGGGAACCGCCGCTTCATCTCGCGCTCGATCGCCTGGGCCTTCTCGGGCATGCCGTCCTTTTTGACCAGCGGGAAGATGGCCGCCTTGATCGGCGCCAGCCGCGGGTGGAACTTCAGGACGGTCCGCGCCTCGCCCCCAATCTCGTCCTCGGTGTACGCCTCGCAGAGGAAGGCCAGCGCGGCGCGGTCGGCCCCCGCCGAGGGCTCGATGACGTGGGGCACGTACCGTTCCTTCCGCTCCTCGTCGAAGTAGCCGAGGTCCTTGCCGCTGTACTTCTGGTGCTGCGTCAGGTCGTAGTCGCCCCGGTGTGCGATCCCCTCCAGCTCGCTGACGCCGAACGGGAAGCCGTACTCGATGTCGGCCGTGGCCGTCGAGTAGAACGACAGCTCTCCCGGGTCGTGGTCGCGGATCCGCAGCCGGTCGCTCCGCAGGCCGTGATCGACGTACCACTGGAACCGCGTGTCACGCCAGTACTTGTACCACGTCGCCGACTCCTCGGGGCGGCAGAAGAACTCGATCTCCATCTGCTCGAACTCGCGCGAGCGGAAGGTGAAGTTGCGCGGGGTGATCTCGTTCCGGAAGCTCTTGCCGACCTGAGCGATCCCGAACGGGACCTTGACGCGCCCGGTGTCGACGACGTTCTTGAAGTTGGCGAAGATGCCTTGGGCGGTCTCGGGGCGAAGGTAAGCCTTGCTGGCCTCGTCCGCGACGGCGCCGACATGGGTCTCGAACATCAGGTTGAAGTTGCGGGGCTCGGTCAGGTCGCCGCCACAATTGGGGCACGGCAAGACGAGGCCCGTCCGCGCGTCCTGCTCGGTGGCGAGATATTGGACGAACGTCTTGGCATCGATCGGCTCGTCGGGCTGTGTCCGCGCCCGCTCGGCCAGCCACGAGAGGATTTCTGTCGGGTTCCGCACGAGCGCCAGGCCCGGCGCGAGCTTCTTGCCTTTCTTTGCCGCCCACTGCGCAAGGGACTGGCTATCCCTGCCGGTCGCGACGAGTGACTGGAACCAGTCGCTCTCCTGGAGCTGATCCCAGACCTGATCGGTACGGAACAGCCTCTTGCACTGTCGACACGTGGACATCGGATCGCTGAACCCGCCGACGTGCCCCGACGCCTCCCAGACCTTGGGATTCATGATGATCGAGCAGTCGAGGCCGACCATGTCGTCGCGCGCGTGGACATTGTCGCGCCACCAGGCGTCCTTGATGTTCCGCTTCAACTCGACGCCGAGCGGGCCGTAGTCCCAGAAGCCATTGATCCCGCCGTAGATCTCGCTCGACGGGAAGATGAACCCCCGGCGCTTGCAGAGCGAAACCAGCTTGTCCATGTCCATCGCGTCGTCGTCCTCAATGTTAGGGGCATGGCCGTGGCAGGGTCCACCCCGGTCCCCCGCGCCCCAGGCGGGGACGAGAATTCATGAGAGGCCCTCACACAATGACGCTGCTTCGCTCGCCCCGCGGAACCGTCTCCCACCCGACCCTCCCCCACAAGTAGGGAGGGCTGATCTTTTTCCCCTCCGCCTCGTGGGGGAGGGTCGGGTGGGGGGAAGCGGCGCGAGGCAATCTGAAACGTCATCCTATTGTGTCCTCTCGGGGGCTCAAACGGAGAAAGACCTCCCAGATGGTAGGGCGAATTCCTGGGCCGTCGCCCGGGACCTCGAGGACGAGACCCCAGCCACCCAGGCTCGAGCCAACCCTTGGGGAGACGGATCTCTTTGCACGTCCCTTCCTTCCTTCGCCGGTTCCGAGCGGTCGCGACACCCCCGAATGAAACCTGTTCCGTCGGGACGTCCCCTCGATCGCCGGCCCGGCCCCGGGGGCTTCACCGGGCGACCACGATCCGCAAGGGGTCGCGGCGGAGCTCGGCGATCAGGCCCTGCTCGGGGCGGTTCATCCGGGCCGAGGCCTCGATATCGGTCATCAGCGCCAGCTCCTGGACCCGCCGGCCGCCCCGGCCTCGGACCAGGTAGCGGACCAGGGGGTTCTCCTCCAGGTCGCGGTCGCCGCTCTGGGTCCAGATGACGTCCTCGACCCTGGCCCAGAGCCCGGAGACGATCTCGGCTTCGTCGTTGCAGAGCGTCCCCCCCAGATCGCGGAGGTTCCGGGCGATACCCCCGGCCAAGAGGGCGTCCTCGAAGCTGATCTCCCCCTCGGTCCCGGCGCAGACGATATGGATTTCACGGTCCTCGGCGTGGAGCCACTGGACCATCATCCCGAAGTTGGAGAACGCCGCGACCAGGACCCGCTCGGCGTCGAGGCTGGCCAGGATCGCTCGGGTGCCATTGGTGGTCGTCATGACCAGCGTCTTGCCCCGGCAGGCCTCGGGGGTGAACTCGCCGGGCGAGTTGCCCAGGTCGAAACCCTCGATCGGCAACCCGTGCCGCTCGCCCGCCAATAGCGCCGAGCCTGCTGGCAGGTCCGCCGCAATCCGGCGCGCCTCCTCGATCTGGCCGCAGGGGATCACCGCGGCGCAGCCCGAGGCCAGCGCCTGGACCATGACCGTCGTGGCGCGGAGCACGTCCACCACGACCGCCACACTCCCCTTCAGATCCCCCGGCGGAATCAAGCCGGGCAGCAGGTGCACGAAAACCGCGGGTCGATCGGGCTCGGACATCGGCAGCCACCCCACTCGTGTCGCTTCCCTCCGATAGAACAACTCGTTGCGATTATTGCATGCCGACCCACCCCTTGGGGAGTCCGGATTCCCGATCGGCCGGCCGGCCGCGACAATCCGCCACCTTCGGCTTCCCGCGGGCGGTGAATTGCGGTACGCTCCCTCCCTCGAGCCGACCCGATTCCCTCCCGGCCGCCGTTGAGGAATGGGGTCGAGGTTCGCGAGACCGCCTGGGCGAGGTGCATGGATGCACGAGCCGAAGGGAACGATTCTACCAATCTCGGGGCCGAGGCGATTCATCATCGACCTGGTCCACTTCGCCCGGCAGGTCCCCTCCGTGCCCGTGAGCCGGCTGGTCGATGTGTCGTCGGACCTGATCGCGGCGCGGGCGGAGCACCCGATGCGGCCGTCCTGGGCGCTGCTGTTCATGAAGGCCTACGCGATGGTCGGGGCGGAACACGCCCCCTTGCGGCGGGCGCTGCTGGAATTCCCCTGGTCGAGGCTTTACGAGCACCCCTGGATGAACTGCGCGCTGGCGATCGAGCGGTCGTTCCAGGGGGACCACGGCGTCTTCATCGGGCTGTTCCGCGCCCCCGACCAGCAGACGATCACCCAGCTCCAACTGGCGCTGGATTTCTACAAGGACCAGCCGCTGGAGAAGGTGGGCGTCTACCGCCGGGCCCTGAAGTTCAGCCGGGTGCCCCGGCCGATCCGGCGACTCTTCTGGTGGTCGACGCTGAACGTCTCGGGCTACAAGCGGGCCAAGCGGTTCGGGACCTTCGGCCTGACCAGCTACGGTGCGCTGGGGGCCGAGTCGCTCCACCCGATCTCGCCCCTGACCACGACCCTGACCTTCGGGCCGATCTCGCCCGAGAGGCGCGTCGTCGTCAAGCTGATCTATGACCATCGCGTGCTCGACGGCGTCTACGTCGCCCGGCGGCTCCGGGACGTCGAGGCGCACCTCAACGGCCCGATCCTCGACGAGCTGCGCCGGGACTCGGCCACCCCCCTCGATCCTTCCTCCTCCTCCCGCGAGGCCAGCCCGGAGCCCCCGGCCGCCACCGTGAGGCTCGATGTCCCGGGCGACCCGATCTCTCCCGGCCTCGAGGCGGCCGTCGAGCGGTCGGTCGACGTCGAGGTGCCCGGCAAGGCCATCTGAGCCTCGAGGCCCGGCCCAGGCCGACGGACTCGCGACCGCGTCTCCCTTGATCGCGCGCGAAGGGAGGAGATGCGGTCGCGCGCGAGGCGGCCTCGCGGTCGGTCCCGGCGCGGCTCAGGGCTCGGCGACTTCCTGATCGGTCGTGACGCGGACCTCGAGTCGGCTCATCAGCGTCTTGAGCGCCTCTTCCTTGGCGTTGATGAACAGCACGTTGTCCAGGACGATCGCCTTGCGCTCCTCGGACACGTGGAGCACGAGCCGGCCCGCGCCCAGGAAGAGGAACTCGAGGACGTCGGGGATCTCCTTGTCGAGCTTGAGGTTCATCGTGGGGAAGCGCTCGAGGTCGCTGAGCGGGCCGTGGTGGTGGAGGATCTCGTTGGGCAGGATCTCCCAGTAGTCGAGGAACCGCGTGACGTAGATAATCAAGAAAATCATGGCGAGGATCAGCGCCATCATGTAGTAGAACTCGGCGTTCGCCACCACGTAGATGCTGCCCATGAGCCCGCGCGCGTAGTTCATCAACTCGACGTCGAAGTAGGCGCCGATCCAGAGGATGAAGAACACGCCGAACCCGGCCAGGAGGAGGATCGCGACGACCGTGAACCTGGGGAAGTCGATCGCCATGACGAGCAGGTTGAAGGCGAAGACCGACAGGAAGAGGACGCCCAGCAAGTTCTGCGGGGTCGTGAACCGACGATGCCTGGGCGGGACGGCCTCGGCGGCCCGCTCCTCGTTCCTGGCGGCCGGACCCGTGTTCGCCGCGGCCGGGGCGGCCTCGGCGGCCTGGTTCTTGTCCGACTCGGCCCCGGCCGCCATCTTGGCCCGGCCCTTGAGGGGATCGACCGTATTGTCGCGGATCAGCGACATCCCGAGCCCGCAGATCAGCGCGGCGATCAGCGTGGGGAAGATGAAGATCACCTTCGGATAGGTGAAGATCCGGACCCCCTTGTCGCGGTGCTTGACCGACGGGGGGGATTCGGGGGGTGCGCCCATCTTCGGGTCCGAGGCCATATCGACAGGTCTCCAGGGCCGGGCAGGGAAAAGCCGTCGCGAACGATCGGGGGCCGGACGCCGGGCGACCACGCGCGAGGCCGGGACGATCGGCAGAGGCATGGTACCGCGTGGGGGACCCCCGGAAAAGTCCCCCGGATCAAGGGGATCGGACCCGGCCCCTGCCCCGGTGTCGGCGTCCCCGTCACGGAGTTGTTCGTTACCCGTGGCCGATCCTTGGGCACGAAACGCGCCGACCTGGCCCCGGGCGACGCCGTCGTCGGGACGAGACATCGCCGCGCCGTCGATATTTTCGCGCCACCGCACGGACGCCGCTGGCAATGCATCCGATCATGGATTAGAATTGTCGTAGTCTTCCACCATGAAGAGGTCGCTTAAAAAGGAGGTAGTGATCGGTGAAGAACGTCAGACGGATGGGCGCGATCGGGCTGGGGCTGGCGCTTGTGATCGGGTCGGGCACGCTCCGCCTGGAGGCCCAGGAGCCGAAGCCGTCGGAGGTGTCCAATTCGACGCCGGCGAGACGGGCCAATGACCCCTCGCGCCGGGTCCCACGTTACTTCGACCAGATCGGCCTGACCCCCGGACAACGGGAATCCATCTATAAGATTTGTGCCACACACCAGCAGCAGATCGACGCGCTGGAGAAGCAGATCGCCGAGATCCGGGCCCAGATGCTCAGCGAATGCGAGGCGCTGTTGGCCGACACGCAGAAGCAGTTCCTCGAGCAGCGCCGCCACGCGGCCGTCCGGGCGAGGAGGGAGGCGGAGCCCGCCAAGCCCTCCCACGAGTCGACCAAGGTGTCGAACTGAGAGAGCGGCCCCGGCAAGTGTCATCGGGCTCCGTCAGCGAGGAATTTCCCCCGCCGGCGACCCTCGCGGTTGACCGCACGGACCATCCTCGTGACAATAGGCCCTGATCGCGTCGCCGACCCTTGGAGGGTCCGCCCCGGGGGCGGCTGGTCGGGAGCGGGAGAGGTGACCGAGAGGGCGAAGGTGCGGCACTGGAAATGCCGTGTACGGTAACACGTACCGCGGGTTCGAATCCCGCCCTCTCCGCATATTGCGAACCGCGATCTCGCAAGTCCCTTTAATTCAGGGGCTTGCGAGATCGCTCGGCTTCAGGGAATGGCGTCTGTGGCGTGCCCGGAGTCGTCGTCGGACGTGAGCGCCGGGCCGCTGGGAACACGCCCATGCTGGGCGTGCACCCGACCGCCCTGGGTCGTCCGATGGCCCGGGCCTCATCTCATCGTCATACCTTGGGCGCCGCCGTGGCTTCGAGGACCTTGTCGGCCGCGGCCTGGAGGTCGCGCACCTGCGACTCGGCCGCGGTCCTCAGGGTCGCGAAGGCCTGCCACCACAGCTCCTCGGTCAGCGTGAGGAGCTGCGTCGGGTCCTTCGTCTCGGCGGCCCGGAAGGCGTCCTCGATGGCGTCGATACCGGCGCGATAGACGCTCTCGAGGTCTTCGCGATGCCGGTTCAGGAGGTCGCTGAGCGCGTCGGCCCACTGCCCTTGGGGGGCGAGGCCCGGAGCGGTCGGCCCGGGCGCGGCCGGGGCCTCGGGGGTCGTTGCGCCGGCCAGCGGGGACCAGTGCCGGATCCACTGCCGGGACAGCTCGTGCTGGAGCTGGATCGTAGATTCGGTCGTCTTGCGGAGCTGATGCAAGATCTGATCCAACATGGCTCAATCACTCCTTCCTCTCGTCTCGGCCGTCGAAGTGAACCGGCCCACCGGGGCCTGCCCCATCGGCCCGGCAGACGGCTCGCTTCGTCGACCAATCAATCCCCATCCTGATCAGGATCGGTCCCCATGTCAAGCGAAAGATGCTGCAATTTCAATAAATGAATTTGTTTTGTATCTCGGTGGACCCCTGGCGAGCTCCGCTCGGACTGGGCATCTCATTGCTGCGATCGCAATAATACTGCTCAGGGCGGGCCCTCGTCGGTCCGCCACCCCGCAAGCGCCCGGCCGCCGGTCGCGACGCACGGAGTCTTCGTAGCTTGGCGCGGCGGTGCCACAATCGATGCGGTCGTGTCCCATCGTCGCTCCCACGGCCGTGTGCCGACGGAATCTTGGCGCTCCCGACTCCTACGGGATGATACGGGTCCCAGGGATTTTGTGCACCGGTCTGCTCATTTGAAATTGGAAATCTCGGATGTGAGATCCGAACAAAGTGCACAAAAGATCCGGAATGCGTATGAGTGCTCGAGCGGCGCCGTACTCACCGGGGTGGGACCCGGCGGAGGACCTGTGGCATGACCTGCGGTCGCATGACGGGTCCGAACCGGGTATAGGAGGACCCCCAATGAATTGGAGGAGGGAGCGGTCCGGAGCATGCGAGCGGTGTGCCAAGATGCGGAGAAGCTCAAGACGATCTGCAATGCCGAAGATGTCAACCAGAGGGCATGACCTTTCCGGTCGTGTCCTAGAAAAACGAGCTGGGCTCGTCTGTAAGTATTTCCTCCCGCGAAGGACCGGGCAGCCCCTTCGGGCCTGTGGGTCAGACGAGGTAGCACCGCCCCTGGTGGAGCGGCTCGATCACGCTGGCGGCGAGGTCGAAGTCGTCGGGGTAGTGGAACAGGCGCATCTTGACCCGGATCGCTGCGGGCAGCGCGGCGAGGTGGGCGTAGGGGGTGTGGGCCCACGAGTGCTCGAGGTTGGTCACCTCATGGACGATCAGGTCGGCGGGGGCGAGCCAGTCGATGAGCGTCGGGTCGAAGGCCGAGTCGGCGCTGAAG
>JAFANO010000283.1 GCA_019232645.1 Planctomycetaceae bacterium
CTCGAAACGATTTCGAAACTCAGAAAATTACGAGGAACCCTCAGATTGTCTTTGTCATGAGCAATACCCGCATGCTCTCCAACTCTCAAATGGCGAACGTCATCCAGAATAAACGGGGAGCTCGGGATGGGGTGATCTCAGGGAGCATAGTCCGTAGCGGGCAGTTGTTTCCACCATTCCTCCAGGGTCCGCTCGAGGAACTCCCAGAGGGTCAGGTCGGGCAGCTACGATTCCGAGTGGGAGGAGGTTTTGACGAAGTCCCTTGAAATCAAACAACGGCCCGACAAATGGTATCAGAGTCCTTCGCGGGGGAGACCCGATAAGCGGGCGAGACGACCCTACCATGAGAGAATACCCTGTGGGCCTACTCAATCAGCGTTACCTCGTGGTGCTCGTGCTGGTGGCCTTCCTGGTGCTGCTCAATCAAATCCTGGTCCAGCCGTCGCTGCTTCAACTGACGACCGATGCTCCGGTAATCAATGTCGCGGGCCGGCAGCGGATGCTCAGTCAGCGGTTGGCCAAGGCCGCCCTGGCGCTCGACAGGGCAGTGGATGAGGTCGACCGGAGGCGACATCTCGCCGAGTTGGGGCATGTGCTGCGGCTCTGGTCCGTCTCCCACAACGGGCTGCGGCATGGAGATCGCGCCCTGTCACTCCCCGGCCGAAATAGCAAAGCGGTCCGGGAGGCATTCGACGACCTCGAGCCGTTCTTCATGCGGATGTGCGATGCCGTCGCACGGCTCATTGGGAACGATGCCGTCAAGCGGCCCGACGGCGCTGCGGCCCACGAAGACCTCGCGACGATCCTGGAGATCGAGGGCGAATACCTGGCGCGGATGGACCGGATCGTCGGACTCTTCGAAGGGGAGACGCGGGCCCGGGTCAATCGGCTGCTCTGGACCGGCTGGGCGGTGACGGTCTTGATCCTGGTCGCCTTGGTAGCGATCGGTCTGTTCGTCCTGCGACCGGCGGCGCGGCTCATCCGACGCCAGATCCTCAAGCTGCGCGAAGCCCGCGACGAGCTCGAAGACCGGGTGCGGGAGCGGACCCGAGAACTGGAGCTGGCCAACCAGGAACTCGCGCGGGAGGCGCGGGAACGCGCCCTGGCCGAGGAGCGCCATCGGAGGCTCCTGGAGCAGTTCAGCCACGTCGCGCGGACGACCACGATCGGCGAGATGGCCAGCGGATTGGCCCACGAACTGAACCAGCCGCTGGGGGCGATTGCCAACTACGCGGAGGGCTGTCTCGTCGAGCTCGACTCGCCGCGCCCGGCGCTGGACGAGATCCAGGCCGCGCTGGAGAAACTCCTGGCGACGACGATGCGGGCCGGCCAGATCATCAAACGGATTCGCCGGTTCGTGACCCGCCATGAGCTCGGGAACGAACGATTCGAACCGAATCGGGTCGTTGCGGAGGTCGAGGAGCTCCTCCGGGATGAGGCCCGGCGGCGGGGGATCACGGTCGGCCTGGAGTTGGCACCCGAGTTGCCAAATCTCTGGGGTGACCCTGTGCAGGTTCAGCAGGTCCTCGTGAACTTGGTCCGGAATGCGTTCGAGGCGCTCGCCGCCTCGGAATCGGTTGAGCTGACAGTCGTTATGCAAACCCGGAGGGCCGGTTCCGGCGCCGTCGAGTTCAGCGTCAGCGACAATGGCGAGGGGATCCCGCGGGAGCATCTCGGGAAGGTCTTCGACGCGTATTTCAGCACGCGTGCCGAGGGCATGGGCATGGGACTGTCGATCAGCCGCACCATCGTCGAGGCCCACCATGGACGGATCGACGTCGAGTCCGTGCCCGGGGTTTGGACGAACTTCCGATTCACACTCCCAGTCGCCGGTGTCGATGATGCAGGATCCAATCGTGTACATTGTGGACGATGACCCGGACATGCGGGACTCGCTGCGCTGGCTGATGAAGACCGTCGGGCTCCACGTCGAGACCTTCCCCTCCGCCGCCGACTTCCTGCGGGACTTCACGCCGCGCGGCCCCGGCTGCCTGGTCTTCGACGTGCGGATGCCGGGGACGAGCGGGCTCAAACTCTTCGAGGAGTTGGTCGCCCGCGGTGAGAGCATGCCGGTGATCTTCATCACGGCCTATGCCGACGTACCGATGGCCATCCAGGCGATGAAGTCCGGCGCCGTCGAGTTCGTCGAAAAGCCCTTCAACCGCCAGAAGCTCTTGGATAAGGTGCAGCGGGCGATCCAGGACGACGTCGAGCGTCGCCGCCTGCTCGCCGACCGCGAGGCGATCCGGGCGAGATTCCGCAGGCTGACCGAGAAGGAGCGTGCGGTCCTGGATCTGATCAAGGCCGGTCGGCCGAACAAGGCGATCGCGACCTGTCTGGACATCACGCCACGCGCGGTCGAGATGCGGCGCGCCAGCCTGATGAAGAAGCTCGGCGTCCGCTCGCTGGTGGAACTGTTGCGGCTGCTGATCGCACACGAGGTGGTTTCGGAGGGCCGCAGGGACGCGCGATGAGGCGCCCGCCGCCGAGCGACGATCGGATCGGGCCCATCCGATCGTGGCGATGATGAGCGCGACGGCCGGCAAGCCCGGGCCGAGGACGCTCCCAAGTCGAGCCACGCCGGTGCGCCCCAGGGGCGGACCCGGAGCACGCCCACGCTTCGCGGGAGGGTGGGCGCGTGGTCCACGGCACCTGAATCCTGCCTCAAATGTCGGCAATCATGCCTAGTCACCGAACAGACACATCCTTATGATAGAGCGATTTTCCCTTCGGTTTTCCGAAGGGGAGCGATAAGAGAACCGAAAATGGCTTTCGTCCTCCCGTAGAGATCGGCGTGTTCCGCAGCCGTTGCAGGGAAACGCGGCACGACCGTAGCTCTTCCCGCCGGGACGTAGGAAAGCGAGCCGGTACCTCTCCCGACCGGTGACGATGTTCGCCGCTCCGCAACCGGTGCGGCCGGATCAGCGGCACGGCGTCCGAACCTCGGGCCGTGCGGGAGAATTGTACATTTATGGATGTCGAACGATCGTTTTGTTCGGCGCCGGTCCTGGATGTGGAGGTGATATTCCGCGTCCCCGATGCGGTGACCGACGGGTCGCTGATCGATTCCCTGCTGGACGAGCAAGGCGACCTGAGCGCCGTCGAGCGGTTCGCGCAGCTCCACGAGAAAGTGGCCGAGCCGCTCCAGGCCCGGTATTACTCGGCGCTGATGCCCGCCGGTCCCCCAGGTCCCGGTCAGCAGTTCGCCTTCGAGGTGGACCTTGACCGCTGCTCGGGCTGTAAGGCGTGCGTCACGGCCTGCCACGAGCTGAACGGGCTCGACGAGGACGAGACGTGGCGTGCGGTGGGCCTCCTGCAAGGGGGGACGTCCGCGCTGCCGGTGCTCCAGCATGTGACGTCGGCCTGTCACCACTGCCTCGACCCGGCCTGCCTCTACGGCTGCCCGGTCAACGCCTACGAGAAGGACCCGGTGACCGGCATCGTCAAGCACCTCGACGACCAGTGCATCGGCTGTCAATATTGCATCTTCAAATGTCCGTACGATGTCCCGAAATACAACAAGAAGAGGGGTATCGTACGGAAGTGCGATATGTGCAGTGATCGCTTGGCAGCCGGCGAGGCGCCCGCCTGCGTGCAGGCGTGCCCCACCGGCGCGATCCGGATCAGGGTCGTCGATCGGCAGGAGGTCGTCGAGGACTGCGAGGCCAACCTCTTCCTGCCGGGGGCCCCCGAGCCTGATTACACGCTGCCGACGACGGCCTACAAGACGTCTCGGGCGCTGCCGCGGAATCTGCTGCCGGCGGACCATTACGCCGTGTCGGCCGGCCACGGCCACCGGGCGCTGGTCGCCATGCTGGTCCTGACGCAGATGTCGGTCGGGACGTTCGTGATGGACCTGGTGATTGACTTGATGGCCGATGGGGTGCCGATGCGCGGCATCCGGCCGATCCGGGTGATCGCCGCGTTTCTGGTGGCGGTGCTCGGCATGGTCGCGGCGGTCGGGCACCTGGGCCGTCCGCTCTATGCATTCCGGGCGATGATCGGGTTGAGGACCTCGTGGCTGAGCCGGGAGATCCTGGCGTTCGGGCTGTTCGCGGGGCTGGCCGCGGCGTACGGGGCCGATGTCTGGCTCCGGCACCTGGGCGTGTCGGTCCCCGGCGTGCGCGACGTGTTGCAGCCCGCGGCGGCCCTGGCCGGGCTGGCCGGCGTTTTCTGCTCGGTGATGATCTACGTGGATACGCGCCGGGCATTCTGGAACCTGCCCTTGACGGGCTTCAAGTTCTTCATGACGGGGGTGGTGCTGGGGGTTCCGGCGGCCGTGTTCGTCTCGCTCCTGGGCGCGGCGTGGTCCGAGACGATCACCGTCGCCGAGATCATGGAGGGGTTCGGGCGCCGGCTCCTGCAAGGGCTCGTGGCGGCCACGCTGGTGAAGCTGGCCGTCGAGGCGTTGGTCTTGACCCACCTCCGCGACAAGAAGCACACGCCGCTGAAGCGGACGGCGCTCCTGCTCACCGGAGAGTTGGCCCTGATGGCCGTGGGGCGCGTCATCGCGGGCGTCCTCGGCGGGATCGTGCTTCCGGGCCTGCTCCTGGCCGAGGTCGGTCCGACCGGCTTCGGCGTGGCCTTCACCGGCGTGGTCATGGGGCTGGTCCTGGTGTTCACGCTGCTCGGCGAGCTGCTCGAGCGTCACCTGTTCTTCACCGCGGCGGTCGCGCCCAAGATGCCGGGAGCGATGGCGCCATGAACAAACGCGACGCGAACGACAAGACGCCCTTGAGCGAACGCCTCGGCGCGCTGATCCGCCAGCGCGACGGCAAGCTGACGCGCGAGCTGCTCCTGGCTCCCGGCCAGTTCGGCCTGGGCAAGGTTCCCGCGAACCGCCTGCCCGACGCCACCACCACAATGGTCTGCGGCTATTGCTCGACGGGCTGCGGCCTGAACGTCCACCTCAAGGGGGGCGAAGCGATCGGCCTGACGCCGGCCACCGATTACCCGGTCAACCTGGGGGCAGCCTGCCCCAAGGGGTGGGAGGCCCTCACGGTGCTCTCGGCCGGCGACCGCGCCACCACGCCGCTGGCGCGAAACGCCCTGGGACGACTGGAGCCGGTCGATTGGGAGACCGCGCTGCGGATCTTCTGCGACCGATTCCAAGCGATCCAGCGCGCGCACGGGCCGGAGTCGGTCGCGTTCCTCAGCACCGGCCAGATCGCCACCGAGGAGATGGCCCTGCTGGGGAGCCTGGCCAAGTTCGGCATGGGGATCGTGCACGGCGACGGCAACACCCGGCAATGCATGGCCACGGCCGTCGTCGCCTACAAGCAGGCGTTCGGCTTCGACGCCCCCCCTTACACCTATCGGGACTTCGAGGAATCGGACGTCCTTGTCCTGGTCGGGGCGAACCTCTGCGTGGCGCACCCGATCCTGTGGGAGCGGGTGTGCCGCAACCCCCACGATCCCAGGATCGTCGTCGTCGATCCGCGCACGACCGAGACGGCGATGGCCGCCACGACCCACCTGGCGATCCGGCCGAAGTCCGACCTCACCCTCTTCTACGGCGTCGCCCGGATCTTGATCCGCGAGGGCTGGATCGACGGCGACTTCATCGACGCGCACACGACGGGCTTCGAGGAGTTCAAAGAGTTCCTCTTCGACTACCCGATCCACCGGGTCACCAAGTTCACCGGCCTGAGCGAGCGCCAGGTCATCGAGTTCGCCCGGGCCATCCACGAGGGCCGTCGGGTCTCGTTCTGGTGGACGATGGGGGTGAACCAGAGCCATGAAGGGGTCCGCACGGCCCAGAGCCTGATCAACCTGGCACTCCTGACAGGCAACATCGGCCGGCCCGGCACGGGGGCCAACTCGATCACCGGCCAGTGCAACGCGATGGGCTCGCGGCTCTTCAGCAATACCACCAACCTGCTCGGCGGACACGACTTCCTCAACCCGGACCATCGCCGGAAAGTAGCCGCGATCCTCGGGATCGACGCCGCCCGCATCCCCGACCGGAACAGCTGGGCCTACCCCGAGATCGTCGAGGGGATTCGCGACGGCAAGATCAAGGGCCTCTGGGTCATTGCCACCAACCCCGCGCATTCCTGGATCGATCAGGGCGACCTCCACGAGCTGCTGGGGCGGCTCGACTTCCTGGTCGTGCAGGACATGTACGCGACCACGGAGACGGCGCAGCATGCCGACCTGCTCCTACCGGCGGCCGCCTGGGGCGAGAAGGACGGGACGCTGATCAACTCGGAGCGGCGGATCGGGCTGGTCAAGAAAGTCGCCCGCGCCCCGGGGCAGGCGCTGGCCGACTTCGTGATCTTCAAGCTGATCGCCCGCGCCTGGGGCTGCGAGGCGATGTTCCAGGACTGGACCGACCCCGAGGCGGTCTTCCAGATCCTCAAGGAACTGTCGCGCGGCCAGCCCTGTGACATCACGGGGATCGAGGATTATCGGATGCTCGACGCGCGCGGGGGCCTCCAGTGGCCCTATCCCGCGGGGGCCGCGCCGGCGGGCATCGAGCGCCGCCTGTTCGAGGACGGGATGTTCTATCACCCGGACCGGAGGGCGAAGTTCCTCTTCGAGCCGACCCGGCCGATGCCCGAACCCCCCGACCACCAATTCCCGCTGCTCTTGCTCACGGGCCGAGGCTCGGTCGCGCAGTGGCACACGCAGACCCGCACCAAGAAATCGGCCGTCCTGCGCAAGCTCTACCCTCAGGAGGTCTATGTCGAAATCAACCCCGAGGACGCGCGGCGCTGCGGCATCCGGCCCAACCAGATGGTGTCCGTCGAGTCGCCGCGGGGGAAGATCAAGGCCAAGGCGGCGGTGACGTACGCGGTCCGGCCGGGCCAGGTCTTCCTCCCCATGCATTACGAGGTCGTCAACCAACTGACGCACCCGTCCTTCGACCCCTACTCGAAACAGCCCTCCTACAAGGCCTGCGCGGTCCGCGTCCGCCCGCTCGGGCCCTGGAAGTCCCTGCATCCTTGAGGCGACCGTGGGACCATCGCCTTCGGTCGCACGATCAATATTATAATGAGATGAACATGATTTCAAACTACACACAACCCGACGGGAAGACCGTGGTCGTGATCGGCAATGGGATGGTCGGCCATCGGTTCTGCGAGCGGCTGGCGGCGTACGATCGCGATCGGGATTATCAGGTCGTGAGCTTCTGCGAAGAGCCCCGCCCGGCCTACGACCGGGTCAACCTGACGAAGTATTTCACGCATCGCGACCCCGCTCCCCTGATCCTGGCCCGGCGCGAGTGGTATCAGGAGAACGAGATCACGCTCTTCGTCGGCGACCGGGCGACGGCCATCGACCGCGGGCGGCGGGTGGTCCGCTCGGAGCGGGGGCGGGAGGTCCCTTACGATCACGTCGTGCTCGCGACCGGCTCGGCCCCGTTCGTCCCGCCGATCCCGGGCGTGGACAAGGAGGGGGTCTTCGTCTACCGGACGATCGAAGACCTGGAGCGAATCATCGCCTATGCCCGGCGGGCGAAGCGGGCGGCGGTCGTGGGCGGCGGCCTGCTCGGGCTGGAGGCGGCGAAGGCGGTCTACGACCTCGCGCTGGAAACGCACGTCGTCGAGTTCGCCCCCCGGCTCATGCCGCGCCAGGTCGATGACGCCGGCTCGAAGGCGCTGGTCGGCAAGATCGAGAGCCTTGGGGTCCAGATCCACCTGAACACGAACACGAAGGCGATCCTCGGCAACGGCAAGGTGGAGGGGATGGAGTTCGCCGACGGCGGTCGACTCGACGTGGACATGGTGGTCATCTCGGCGGGGATCAAGCCCCGCGACGAGCTGGCCCGGGCCTGCGGGCTCGAGGTCGGCCCGCGCGGCGGCGTGGTCGTCGATGACGCGTTGCGCACGAGCGACCCCGACATCTTCGCCATCGGAGAGATCGCGCTGCACCGGAGCATGATCTACGGGCTGGTGGCGCCCGGCTACGAGATGGCGGACACCCTGGCGGCCAGACTCACCGGCGCCGACCGCGCCTTCACCGGCGCCGACCTGTCCACCAAGCTCAAGTTGATGGGTGTGGACGTCGCCAGCTTCGGCGAGAACTTCGCGGACGCGACCGAGACGCGGAGCATCGCGTTCGAGGACCCGTTTCAGGGAGTGTACAAGAAGCTGATCTTCAACCGCGACGGGACCCGGCTCCTCGGCGGCATCCTGGTCGGCGACGCCTCCGACTACGGCACGCTCCTGATGCACTCCAAGAGCCCCGACCCCCTGCCGGTCGCCCCCGGCGAGCTGCTGCTCGGCAAGAGGGAGGGCCAGGCGGCCGGGGCCGGTTTGCTCGGCGCGATGGCCGACGGTGCCCAGGTCTGCTCGTGCAACAACGTCAGCAAGGCCCAGATCTGCCAGGCCATTCGCGACCGGGGGCTCACCACGGTCGGCGAGGTCAAGGCGTGCACCCGGGCCGGCACCGGCTGCGGCGGCTGCGTGCCCCTGGTCACCGACCTGCTCAAAGAGCAACTGATGGCCTCGGGCAAGGAGGTCGCCAGCCACCTCTGCGAGCACTTCGCGTACACCCGGCAGGAACTGTTCCAGATCGTCAAGATCAAGGGGTTCAAGACGTTCGACGCCCTGATCCGGAGCCACGGCAAGGGGTATGGATGCGAGATCTGCAAGCCGGCCGTCGCCTCGATCCTGGCCAGTCTCTGGAACGAGAACATCATGGAGCAAGCCACGCTCCAGGATACGAACGATCGGTTCCTGGCCAACATCCAGCGCGGCGGGCTGTATTCCGTCATCCCCCGCATCCCCGGCGGGGAGATCACACCCGAGCAGCTGATCGTCCTCGGGTCGGTCGCCAAGAAGTACGGGCTCTACACCAAGATCACCGGCGGCCAGCGCGTCGACATGTTCGGGGCGCCGGTGCATCGGCTGCCCGAGATCTGGGAAGACCTCGTCACCGCGGGCTTC
>JAFANO010000286.1 GCA_019232645.1 Planctomycetaceae bacterium
TCTCGAAACGCCTTGCGGCGTATCTCAACGTTGGTCGTTTTACGGAGCCGACGGTTCGGGGCCCCAACGCCCTACGACCACTCACTTGCCAACGAGCCGGGAGTGCCTCTGGGGCTTGTCCCCTCCGTCCGTTGTCTCCCGCAACCAAGAGTAGCAGGGAAATGTTTGCGCATCAAGGATCTTGCCAATTTTCAACGACGGAATCCCTCCCACCGCCAAAGCGCGTGGGATTCCTTCCTGTTTTTCTTCGAATGTCCCGCCGCCTCGTTCCGAAGGCGGGTGCGGGGACCTCGGCGCCTGACCCCAGGCACATGGCCGGCCCGGACGATCGGCGACGCCCCACGCTCCCGAGGATTGCTGAGCTGGGGGCGATGGATCATGACGCCGTGCGTATAATGAGGCAGCCGTGCGGGCGGTGATCGGGAGAGAGCTGGGTGGCCCGCCCAAACAATCGGGCGCTTCTGCTCGCGGACCCCGTCCCATGGAGCCATTCTCGATCCGTGCCACCACCCCGGGGGCACGCGGGCTTCGCCCGCTGGAAAAAACGGAGTGAGGGACGAAAGGCCGATTGGGAGGCTCGAGCGGCCTCCGGAGAGGTGCGGAACGACCAATCAAGAAATTGCGAAAACTGGGGGAGATGCCGCGAATGGCGAAAGTTGCCGAGCAGACATTCACCAATCCCTGGAAGATCGATGATGCCATCGAGATGTATAGCGTCCGCCACTGGGGCAAGGACTACTTTGGCGTCAACACGGCGGGGCACGTGACCGTCCACCCGAACAAGCATCCCGACCAGGCGATCGACCTCAAGGAGCTGGTCGACCAGCTCCTGGCCCGCGGCATCCAGCTCCCGATCTTGCTCCGCTTCACGGACATCCTGCGGCATCGCGTCGGCGAGGTCCACGACGCCTTCCGCGCCGCCATGCAGGAGTTCGAGTACATGGGCAGCTACTGCTGCGTCTACCCGATCAAGGTGAACCAGTCGCGGCACGTCGTCGAGGAGATCCTCGACTTCGGCAAGCCGTTCCATTTCGGGGTGGAGGCCGGCTCCAAGCCCGAGCTGCTGGCGGTGTTGGCGCTGACCAACGACTTCGAGACGCCGATCATCTGCAACGGCTTCAAGGACGACGAATTCATCAAGATGACGATGCTCGCGCGCAAGATCGGGAAGCAGATCATCCCGGTCGTCGAGAAGTTCACCGAGCTGGAGACGATCGTCCGGTACAGCCAGGAGTTGAACGTCCGGCCGGTCATCGGGGTGCGCGTCAAGCTGGTCTCGCGGGGCGCCGGGCGGTGGAAGTCGAGCGCCGGGTTCCGGTCCAAGTTCGGCCTGACGCTGACCGAGGTCCTCGAGGCGTATGAGTACCTCCAGCAGCGCGGCATGGCCGACTGCCTCCAGCTCGTGCACTTCCACCTGGGCAGCCAGATCACCAACATCCGGAGCATCAAGGCGGCGCTGACCGAGGGGGCGCGGATCTACGTCGAGCTGGCCCGCGTCGGCGCGGGGGTCCGCTACCTCGACGTCGGTGGCGGCCTGGGCATCGACTACGACGGCTCGCAGACCGACTTCGAGTCGTCGGTCAACTACACCCTGCAGGAATACGCCAACGATGTCGTCTTCCGGATCAAGAACGTCTGCGACGAGGCCGAGGTCCCGTACCCGACGATCGTCACCGAGTCGGGCCGGGCCGTCGTCGCCTACCACAGCGTGCTGGTCTTCGACGTGCTCGGCGTCTCGAACTTCGACCGCTACCAGGCGCCGCCGGAGGTCGAGCCCGACGCCCCGCAGCCGATCGCCGACCTCTTCGGCATCCACCGCGACCTCTCGAAGAAGAACGCCCTGGAGAGCTATCACGACGCCCTCCAGGAGATGGACGAGGCGATGAGCCTGTTCAACCTCGGCCACCTGACCATCGAGCACCGCGCCCTGGCCGAGCGGCTCTTCTGGGCCGTCTGCAGCAAGCTCCTGGGCATCGTCCGCGAGATGGAGTTCATGCCCGAGGAGCTCCAGGGGCTGGAGTCGCTCCTGTCCGACACGTATTTCTGCAACCTCTCGATCTTCCAGTCGATGCCCGATAGCTGGGCGGTCAAGCAGCTCTTCCCGATCCTGCCCATCCACCGACTCAACGAGGTCCCGACGCGGCGCGCGGTCCTGGGCGACATCACCTGCGACTCCGACGGCAAGATCGACCAGTTCATCGACCTCCGCGACGTGCGCAACACCCTGGAGCTGCACCCCTACGACGGCCAGCCCTACTACCTCGGGGCGTTCCTCCTGGGCGCCTATCAGGAGATCCTCGGCGACCTGCATAACCTCTTCGGCGACACCAACGTGGTCCACGTCTGCCTCGACGACGACGGCGAGATCGACCTCTTCGCCGTGATCAAGGGGGACACGGTCCGCGAGGTCCTCCACTACGTGCAGTACTCGGCCGACGAGCTGATCGTCGGCATGCGCAAGGACGTCGAGCGCGCCGTGCGCATGGGGAGGATCTCGCTGGACGAGGCGCGCCAGTTGTTGCACTTCTACGAATCGGGGCTCGAAGGCTACACCTACATGGAGTAGCGTCCGGGCCCCACTCGTGACCGGATGAACCCGCCGCAAGCCCCGCCGCTTCAGCGCGCGACGAACACCGGGTTCACCGGATCGTCTACCACCTCATCTGGTGTCCGAAGCGGCGGTCACCGAGAGCGTCGAGGAGGTCGTCGCCGAGGTCAAGGACCGCCTCGGTGAGCAACCGCCCGCGTTGATGACCGGCGACGAATCCGCGACCTACGCGACGGTGATCGCGCCGACGTTCGACGAAGTTGTCCCGCCGGAGCCCGCCGGACCCGGTCGTCGTCCGCGGTTGCCCGAGCGGCGTCCCGATCCGGGCCTGACCTCCGCGACGGTCCACAAGGAACGGGAGAAGGACCGCGTCGTGGCGGTCCATCGGACGGTCGTGCGGGGGAATTCGGACGGCCGTGCGGGGGAGCCAGCGGGCGGTGGACCAGGCGTTGAAGGCCTCGGTGTGCAGCCGGACGATCACCACGTCGTTTGGGGAGCGTCAGCACGCGACGGACCGGGGCCAGGCCGCGCGGCAGACGCGGCGGACGTATCGGTTCAGTCAGGACTGGCGGGTTCAGGAGGCGATGACGTACTTCACGCGGTAGCGTTACAACTCCCCCTCCCGAAGGCATGCTGGTCGGAATCAGTGCGACGACGTCATCCAGGGCTTCGCTCCCGGGAGATCGGTGCGTCCAGTGCTCCGATCGACGTAGATAGGCTTGTTCTCGGATTTATCATTGGGGTCTTCGCCCGTGATGAACGCGAAGAAACGCCTCAAGGCCGAGGGTTTCTTGGGGGGGGCTGGGGGGACAGTGTACGGGGGAGCGACGGGGCGGGACGAAGGGCCTCCAGGGCCGTTGGGTCCGACGGCAGGACCCTTATAGCTGGCACGAAGGGCGTCCGACTCGACGCGGCGCCCATCCGGGCGGGCCGAGGGGCCCAAGTGGGTGGCGCGGGAC
>JAFANO010000330.1 GCA_019232645.1 Planctomycetaceae bacterium
GCCGTCGGCTCGGACCGTCAGCGCGAACGCCTGGCTGTCGGAGGCGTCGAAGGCCAGCTCCCACGAGGCATCGTCGTGCGACTCGCGGCGGAAGACCTTCCCCGCGTCGCCGGTCGCCGCGAAGATCACCCCCTGATCGGTCCGGGCAAGGTCCCAGACGTGCTCCACGTCGAGCTTCCCGACCGGGCTCGACGACTGTCCGAGCCGGACCCGCCCGCCGTCGGAGATCACCACGCGCTCGCGCCGCCCCTTGGAGAACGCCGCCGAGGTATCTTGCCGCCACGTCTCGAGCTTCGCGAGGGAGCCGACGGGGGAGAGGAGCGTCGCGCCGAGGAGCCCGAACAGAAGGGGCGCCCGATGGGTCCGGGTCCGGTCAGCGATGGCATGCGGACTCATTGCGTCTCCTTCATCATCCCCGGGAACCTGAGGCTCGAGCAATCCGACCGGGGTATCATGGTTCAGAGGATGGTAGATACCATGGGTCCAGTACTGCGGGACCCTAGCGCGAGGGCCGTCGCCGAAAGGAGCACGGGTCCCGCAGACGGGACCCACTGCACCCGATCATCCGGTATGAAACGGCGGAGCAACCCAGGATCTTCGGCACAGTCATCGACCGCGCGGCAACACAATATCGCCAAGAATAATCGGTGACCACCCCGGTATCCACGGCGAGCAAAAACCACGCGTACCTCGCATGGATGCCCTTTGAAAACTTGGCGTTCGGGGGTGGGGAAGGGGAGGCCCTCCCGGAAGACGCTCACCACACGAAGGCATCTTCCCTCGTCCTTGATGGGACGTGGCCCCGGCGCGAGCGCCGGGATTCGGCCGGGAGGCCTGCACCGCGAGTCCCGCGGGAAGAGCCTGCGGAGAGATCAGCTCTGGCTTCATCGTCACCGATGAAACGAAACTGAATCCTGTGAAGCGGGGACCGGCGAGTGGAAGAAAACGCCACGGACTGGAGGACGGACTCAGGACTTGGGGCGCAGCTCGTACCTGTGGGGTACCGGCTGGGCGGTCGCTCGTTGCTCGGCGACGACATCGGCCTCGAGGGCGTCGAGCCCCTTCAGCGCCGCGTTCAGGTGGGGGGCCTTCTCGTCCTGCCAGGGCACCTCGACCTGTCGCCAGCGGACGTGGTGGACGTCGTGGTGCTTGATCGTGAGCTTGTGGACCTTGGCGGCCTGCCGGGCCATCGGCGTGTCGAGGCCGGCGAGGTTGACCCCCTCGGCGAGCTGGGCCTTGGTGAACATGCCCACCTCCTCGTCGTCGATCGCGAGGGTGTACTCCGGCCGGTCGAGCCCCGCCACCTTGAGGACCTCCTGGTCGAGCGCGAGCAGGAAGTCGGACACCTTGGCCGCCAGCGCGACCGTCGGGTCGTTCAGGTCGACCGGGAACGGCAGGGCCGCGTCGTCCTGCATCCAGGAGACCACCCCGCCCTTGCGGGCCGTGGCCAGCGTGACCTTGGTGTTCTCCTGGCGGCTCGTCTTGACGCCGTCGCGGCCGATCTCCAGCTCGACCCGGGTGACGGTCGCCGGCGCGTTCCAGGTCTTGAGCAGCACGCCGGCCAAGAGCAGCGCCCCGCCCGGGCCGGGGTGGATGCGGTCGGGGATGAGCTTGCGGGCGTTCGTGGGGTCGACCTCCGCCGCCTTCTCCAGCGCCGCGACGACCAGCGTGTTGAGGTCGGCGACGTCCACGCCCGACTTCTCCGCCAGCTCCTTGATGAACGCCCCGTACCGGACGAGCACGGCGTTGTATCCTCCCCCCGGGACGTTCGGCTTGCGGGTCACGTCGTCGAACGGCGAGGGCCGGATCAAGGTGAGCCGGATGTCGGGGAGCTCGCTCTTGACCGCCTCCACGATGTGCTCGTACCCCTTGGAGAAGGCCTGGAAGGCCTTGGGGTCGAACGGGCGGTAGCCGGCGTCGTTCATCCCGAGCATGATCGTCACGACAGTCGGCTTGTGGGCGAAGACGTCGCGCCTGAGCCGCAGGTCGATCGGGCCTCCTCCGCGGTCGCCGCCGGTGACGCGGTCGAAGTTCCAGCCCGAATTGACGAACGTCACGTTCCTCTCGGGGAAGCGGGTCACGACGTAGGTCTCGACGTAGGTCGAGTAGAGCCGCTGCTCGGTGATGCTGTCGCCGTGGAAGACGACGCGGTCGCCGTCCTCGAGGTAGAACTTCGACTCGGCCCGGGCCATCCCCGGCGCCAGGCAGAGCAGGAAGGCGAGAAGACGGGCATTCCTCATACGCGCATCCTATCGTTCTAGGGATCGGCCGGGGCCTCGTCCTCGACGAGGGATCGGCGTCACCACGTCTCTGAAGTCGTCGGTCAGGTGGTAGCCCCCGCCGCTGTGGCGATCGGTCAGCCGGGTGTGCTGCTGGGAGGTCGCCTGGAGCATGATCCTACGGTCAAGGTGTCTCGGTGGGCCGCGTCGCGTCCGCGCCGGTCGATGGTCGCCGTCGCTCCGGGGTTGGGCGATCTGTGCTCCTTTGGAGGAAGGACGAGCGGCGGACTCCGGGGTCGGAATTCGCCTTGGATTGTCTGGAGGTTGCGGAGACCTGTTGCACGGGCGGCACCGGCGGGGGTGTTGCGGCGAGTTGCCGTGCCGGCGGCATCGGCGGGCGCTCGTTGTCGAGCGTCGCCAGGGCCTGACGTACGGGGGCCAGGTCGGGCTGGAGCTTCAACGCGTCCTGGTAGTGCTTCCGCGCCTCCTCGGCCTTGCCGAGCGCGGCCAGCAGGTAGCCGAGATTGGCATGCGCCGCGGCGGGCCCGCCCGCCTTGCTCAGCGCGGCCAGGGCCCCGTCGGTCTTCCCCTCGGCGGCGAGCGCCAGGCCGAGGTTGGTCTGGTAGCGGGGGTTCTCGGGATCGAGCGTGGCGGCCATCTTCAGGTTGCGCTCGGCGTCGATCCAGCGGCCCTGAAGATAGTAGCTGTATCCCGAATCGTTCCAGACCTTGGGGTCGTCCGGGTGGAGCTTGAGGGCGGCCCGGTAATGCGCCTCGGCCTGGGCGAATCGCCCGAGACGGTCGAACGCGGCACCCATGCGACGGTGTGCCAGCGCTTGCTTCTCGCCGAGGCCCTTCCCCCTGACCAGATTGAGACCGCCGTGGGCGCAGGCGTCGAGCGCCTTCTGGTATTCGGCGATCGCCGCCTCGAATCCCCCTTGCGCCTCGTAGATCCGGCCCACCTCGAGATGGACGTTGTACTGCTGATCGGGGCTGACCTCGCGATGGAAGTCGGCCCTCGTGACCGCGGAGTCGATCGGACCGGCCGCGGAGGACGTCGTGACCATCGTGTTGACGGCATTCCCTCTCCAGGGGACCGAGCCGCAGCCCGCCACGGCGATCGGGAGCAGGCACGCCAATAATAGCCGGGGGTCCGGGGACCTCGGACACGCCCGCGAGGGACTCAGGCGCCGAAATGCGCACATGTCAGGGAGTCCCCCCGAAACCGAACCCGGACGAACTGATCGGGGTGGGCGGATAGGCCGCCGGCGCGGCCGCATCGCGGGTGATCATGACGTTGTAGTAGTTGGCGGCGTCGGCCCCGAGCGTCCCCGGGTAGATCGAGGGCCCGATGATCACGCGCTCGGGGATGACCGGCAGGCCCGCCTTCTGGAGCGCCGCGACCACGGCCGAGCGACGCGCCTCGGCCAGGCCCGGCTCGTCGGGGCTCCACTCGATGACCACCGGCCCCGGCCACCCGGGGAGCCGCGACGCCATCAGGTTGAACCGCGTCGCCCCGATCGGGGAGAGCAGGTCCGTCCCGGGGAGGAAGTCGCTCCGGTAGAGCATGAATCGGTGCGGATCGGCCTTGGCCTTCATCATTCCGAAGTTCTCGGCGAGGTAGAACCCCAGGGGGGGCTCGACGAAATCCCGCGGCCGTCCGACGAACGTCTCGCACAGCTTCTCTTTGAACGACCGCGGCCAGACGAACGGTTTCGGGCCGTTCGGGGTCAACGGGACGACCGAGGACACCGCGCCGTTCGGCGTCACCGGGGATGGGACCGGCACCTGCGCCCAAACCCAGGCCGACATCGCGAGCCACCCCGTCCCCAAGGTCCCGGCCTTCCAGGTCATTCGTTTGCGTCCCGCCCGCATGAGTAGGTCCCTCCTCCTCGTCCTTGGATTCGTCGGGCGGGCCGGGAGACCGTGTCCGTGACCACGTCCGGGATCCGGTGCGGCCGGCTCACCTGCCAGGGGCAATCGCGATCAATCGGCATGGCCGTGGGGCCCGATCACCCATTGATCCTCGGAGCGGAAGTGCTTCATCACGTCCAGCGGGTCGAGCTCCTTGACCGTCGCCCGGAAGTCGACGCCCGACTTGCCCTCGATCCTGCCGAGGAAGTAGAACTCGAAGTCGTTGGGCTGGATCACGCGGTCGCCGGGGGCCTCGGCCACCTCGTTCGCTTCCATCGGGGCCACCAGCTCGGGGGTGACCAGGACGACCAGCTCGGTCTCGACCGTCTCGATCCGGTTGTTGCTGAACAGCGGCCCGACGACCGGCAGGTCGCCGAGGATGGGGACGCGGACGGTGGTGGCGCTGGTCGTGGTCTGGAGCAGGCCGGCGATGGCCAGGGTCTGCCCCTCGCGGAGCTCGACGATCGTCCGGGCGCTGCGCTGGTCGATCGCGGGGACCGTGCCGCCGTTGATCGTGGTCCCCTGCCCGAAGTTGAGCTGGCTGAAGATCGGCTCGACGTCGAGCCGGATCACGTCGTTGGCCAGGATCTGGGGCAGGAAGGTCAGGATCGCCCCGAACTTGGCGAACTGGACGGTGACGACGGCTGTGCCCCCCGGGATCGACGAGCTCTGGGGGACAGGATAGGGGAAGAGCCCGCCGGCGATGAACTGCGCCGGCTGGCCGTCGAGCGCCATGAGGTTGGGCTCGGCGAGGATCTTGGCCACCGAGTTGGACTTCAGGGCGTTGAGGAAGAGCGCGAACTGCGAGGCGTCGAAGATCCCGAAGAGGGTCGCACTGGAGGCCGCGCTCGCGTTGCCGACGGCGGTGAAGTTGGTCGTGACCGGGGTGCGTCGGCCGGCGAATCCCGTGGCGGTCTGGGTAGCGACCCCGGACGCGCCGGCCACATTCGTCGCGCCGGTGAAGGTGGCGGCGTTTCCGATCGTCGAGCCGAGGAGCGAATTGTCCTTGGGCCGGAACCAGCTCACTCCCAGTTGCCGGACGGCGTCGCGGTTCAGCTCGGCGATCTTGACGCGGAGCAGGACCTGGCGCGGCCCCGGGACGTGAACGCGGTTGATGATGGTGACGCCCGTCCCCGGGGCCGCCGCCGCGCCTCCGGCCGCGGGAGCGGCCCCGCCCCCGGCCGGGGCGCCGACGCCCGCGGGACCGGCGCCCGCGCCACCGCCGACGAGCCGGAGCCCTCCGCTGTTGCGCAGGTCAGCTGTGACTACCTGGAGCACGTCGGACATCGTCTTCGCGTCGGGGACCTGGCCCTCGAGGATGACCTGCGGCCCCACCTGGCGGATGTGGATCAACGCGCCGGGATAGGTCTGCTTGATCCGGGATTCCAGGTCGAGGGTGTCGAGCGTCACGCGCACCAGGTACGAGACCGGGCGGTTCTGATCGTCGGGCTTGTCCGGGTCTTTGGCCCAGAGCGTCAAGTTCGTCGTCCCGAACGTTCGCCCGAACAGGTTCAGGAGCCGCGGCTTGGAGTTGGGCTGGTCGATCAGGAGCTCGACGTCGGCGACGTCCGGGTTGGCGACCACGATCCGGATCAGGTCGAGTTTCGTCTCGATCAACTTGGTCTGGCCGACCGGCACGTTGATCTCGGCCTCGGGCCCTTGGATCCGCCGGATCATGGAGTCGACGTCCTTGGCGACCTCGGCCACGGGCCGAGGGGGAGTCGGCACGGTCGGCCCGGGAGGATGGTCGGGGAGCAGTCCGGTCGTGTCGCGCCCCAGGTTGATCACCCGCGACCGGGGCGCGCCCGCCCTGTTCGATCGACCCGGGGGAACTGGCGGCGGGGGCGGTGCCTCGATCGGCAACACCGTGGGGATGCTCGCGGCCGGGACGGGTTGGGCCGGGCTCAACGTCGGGGGCGCCCCCTCGGGGACACGGGGGTCCGCCGAGGGCACCCCGACCATCGGGGGCGGGCTCGACATCGGTCCTACCCCCTGTGACATCGCCGGCGCCGGCCCGATCCCGATCGCCAGTGCCATCCTACCTCCCCACAGCACCATGAGACGCAGAGGAGCGATCCCGGTTCGGAAGCACGAAGGCTGGGTGTTTCCTTTGCGGCCCCAAGGATTTGATTGACCCGGAGCCACGCAATCTCTCCCCTCATCCGGACCGGACTTGCCGTCTATGGCGGTTGATCGGATTGCAGGCGTTCCGCCAGCTAAATTCGGCAGACTGAGGGAACGGCCTTGAGGAAAATCCTTCCGGCTTGCCCGGGCGGGGCCGCGGGCATCACAATGACGGGGTGTCTGATGTCATAAAGAGGGTCCCGATCCGTCGGGGTGAGGGGGGAGGCATGACCGGGTCGCGCCAAGGGTTCGGGATCCCCGTGCTCGATCAGCTCCTGGGGGGCGGGCTGCTGCCCGGCACCATGACCGTGCTGGCCGGGGCGACCGGGGCGGGCAAGACCCAGTTGGGCCTACGCTGGGCCGACGCCGGGCTCCGCGCCGAGGGGCATCGCGGGGTGATCTGCGACCTGACGAGCCGGGGCGATGCACAGAACCACGCCGGCTACGCACGCGACCAGTTCGCCTGGGAGATCGTGGAGTACCCCGTCCAGGCTCCGCTCGACCTTCATGCCGTCTGGGACTTCGCGCGGCCGCTGGGCGACTACTTCCACCCCTTCGCTCGCGGCGGCCGGCGCGTCACCCGCCGCGACCTCGAACCCGACGACTGGCACGCCTGGAAGTCGGACCTGGCGCGGGTCCTCCGCCGATCGGTCGCCTTTTTCTACGAGCACTTCATCCGGGGCTCGCGCCGGGTCGTCGTGGACGGGATCGAGCCGACCGAGCGGTTCGGCGACTCGATCCAGTTCGAGTTCTTCGAATATCTCTACCATCAGGTGCTCCGCAAGGAGGACGAATGGGCCGCGCGCGAGCTGTTCCGCGAACAGTTCCGCGCCAACGCCCCGAAGGTCCTCGAGCACCGCTACGACCACCGGGCGATCGGCTGCCTGTACCTCTACACGGCCCCGCACATCCTGCTCGACGACCTGATGACCGAGCCGATCGGCGAGGGGGACATCTTCGCCAACGCCAACACGATCATCCTGATGGGCCGGACCCGCGATGCCGGCCGACTCGGCCGCGCCCTCTACGTCGCCAAGCATCGGGGAAGCGCCTGCAGTGACGAGATCCGTTCCTACAGGCTCACTGACCATGGACTCGAGTTCGATTGAAGGATCGGAGCCGGAGGAACCTGCAGAATTGTCGGGGGCCGGGGTGCCTCGGCGACGGGGAATTGCCTGGCGGTAGGTTCTCCGGCACGATCAGAATGTGTAAGGAGGAGGCGATGAATACTCCCCGGCCGACCTGTCGTCACCCGAGCGTCTCGGCCTCGTCCCGACTCCAGTTCAGCCCTCGGGCGCCGCTGACCGACCGGCTCTTCCTGCGGCTCTGCGGCGCCAACCCCGACCTCCGCCTGGAGCGCACGGCCCTGGGAGAATTGCTCATCATGCCACCCTCCGGGTCGGGATCGGGCGGACGCAACC